>CAZHEG010000052.1:0-7174 GCA_964531435.1 uncultured Oscillospiraceae bacterium
AAATATCCACGTCATTGCGAGCCAGTGCGCACACTGGCGTGGCAATCCCGTGGATCTTCCGGGCTGTTTCAATGGTTTTCTGCGTTGCATAGCCATAGGGGATTGCCACGTCGCCGCCTTTTGGGGCGGCTCCTCGCAATGACGTGCATATTTTTGGTGCACTGCCGGCACGATAAACTGAAATCCGAAACAAAAAAGCAGCCGCCGTGGTGTTCCACGGCGGCCGGGAGTTAGAATGTAACAGTAACGACAGTGCCCTTTCCGGGGGTGCTCTCCAGCTTCAGCTGGGCGTTGTGGTAGGCCACAGCATGCTTGACGATGGAAAGACCCAGGCCGGTTCCCTCCAGCTGCTTGGAATGGCTCTTGTCCACCCGGTAGAACCGCTCAAAGACCCGCGCCTGGTGCTTTTCCGGGATGCCGATGCCGGTATCCGCCACCGTCAGGACCCGGTCCTCCACGGTGACCCGAACACTTCCGCCGGGGACATTGTACTTAATGGCATTGTCGCAAAGATTGTAAAGGATCTCATACAGCAGCCGGGGAACGCCCTCGATCACACAGCCCGGGCCGCAGACCTCCACACCCACTTCTTTTTCAGCGGCAGCGGTTTCCAGCGTGGCCTTGACTTCCTCTGCCAGGGCCAGCAGATCCACCTTCTCCGTGGGCATCGCCACGTCCTCATCCAGCTGGGAAAGGCGGATGATATCCTGGACCAAATTCACCAGCCGTGAAGCCTCCTTGCGGATGTGACCGAGAAAACGGGGCGCATCCTCCGGCCTGACCAGTCCGTTTTCCATCAGCTCCGCGCTGCCGATGATGCCCTGCAGGGGCGTTTTCAGCTCGTGGGAAACGTTGGCGGAAAATTCCCGGCGCAGCCGCTCGGAGTTCAGGCGGTCGGTAATGTCAAAGGCCAGCAAAACGGCACCGATCACATTTCCGTCGGACTCGATCCGGCTCAGGTCGAACCGGTAATCCCGTCCGTTGCGGTTGGCCCGGGCAAAGCCCCGGCCCTTGTCCAGTGCGTCATTGACCGCGGCGCGCATGGAGCTGCTGCGGTCGATCATCAAAAAATTCTTGCCGACGCAGTCATCCTCCGCCCCAAAGAGCCGCTTGGCGGTGGGATTGATGCTCAGAACGGTACCCTCGCCGCTGAGAAGCACAAGGCCCTCCTGCATGCTCCCGGTGATCTGCTCAAATTCATCTGCCTTCCGGCGTAATGTCTCCATCTGGGCAGCGATCTGGTTGTGCTGCTGGTTGATGCGGTGCAGCAGCGGAGAGATCTCCTCGTACACGTCATTTTTCAATGGCTGCTCCAGATCCAGGGTGTTCAGCGGCTCGACGATCTTCATCGCCATCCGCCGCGCCAGAAACGCGGACAGTGCGATGGCCAAAACCGCGATCAGCATCACCGGCCACAGCAGTCCGATCATCAGGTACCAGGCCGATTCCTGGCTGGTGGAGATACGAAGCACCGTACCGTCCTGCAGCCGCTGGGCCTCGTAAACGGTCTGCTTGGTCAGGGTGGAGGAGATACGGACAGAGCTTCCGGATCCTAAGAGCAGGGCTTCCTGAAATTCCTCACGGTCGGAGTGGTTTTCCATGGTGGTCTGATCCACCTGGGTGTCAAACAGCACCGTGCCGTCGGCATCGATCCAGGTGACACGGAACCGGTCCGCCTCCACATTCTCCAGGAAGGCATTTCCGTACTGCTCCGTTCCGGTGACCGCCAGGCTCAGTTCGTCCTTCAGCTGCTGCACCTGCACCCCGGAAAAATGGTTGTACAGCACTCCCATGATCACGCACAGGGAGCACAGCAGCACGATCACCGCCACCAGGACGGTGGAACGAAAGATCTTACTTGTCATGTTTATTCTCCAAACGGTAGCCCACATTTCGCACCGTTTCGATCAGGGAGCCGTAGCCTCCCAGCTTCTGCCGCAGGGTGCGGATGTGCATATCCACTGTCCGGGTCTCTCCCAGATATTCCGACTTCCAGATATTCGCCAGAAGCTGCTCTCTTGTAAAGGCAAAGCCCGGCTGGGAAAGGAACAGGTGCAGCAGCTCATATTCCTTATAGGTCAGGGTGACCCGCTCGCCGTCAACGGTGACGGTGTGCTCATCCGGGTTCAGGACCAGGCCCTCCACCTTCAGCAGCTTGGATTCCAGTCCCCGGCTGCAGCGGCGCAGCACCGCCTTGACCCGGCTGACCATCTCCATAATGCCAAAGGGCTTCACCAGATAATCGTCGGCACCCAGATCCAGGCTCTGGATCTTGTCATATTCCGTTCCCTTGGCCGTTGCCATGATGACGGGGATATCCCGGAATTCCTCCGACTCCTTCATCATCCGCAGCAGCTGAACGCCATCCTTACCGGGAAGCATCACATCCATGATCACCAGCTCCGGCTTCACGGACTGCAGCGCATTCCAGAACGAAACGCCATCCTCAAAGCCCCGGGCCTCAAAGCCGGTGGATGTAAGGGCATAGACCTCGATATCCCGGATGCTGGCGTCATCTTCCACACACCAGATCATAGCCGCACCTCCTTGCTCTTTTCTACATATTAACGTTTTTTCGCGCAAATTGCAAGGGGCGCTTTACTGGCAGTCCTTGTGCTCGCCGGTGACGGAGAACTCCACCCACTCGGCGATGTTGGTACAGTGGTCGCCAATGCGCTCGAAATACTTGGCGATCATCAGAAGATCCAGGGCATACTCGCCCTCGTCGGGATTTTCAGCGACGATGCCGATGATGCCCTTCTTCACCAGATTGAAGTATTCATCCACCACATCATCGTGGGCCATCACCTTCCGTGCCAGCTCCAGATCCTGCTTGACGTAGGCATCCACCGCCTCCGTCACCATGGCCTGTGCAGCCTTTGCCATCTCCCGGATCTTGGGGAACTTCTCATCGGCGTGGACCGCCATATGGGGCACCAGGTCCACGATATCCTCCGCCTGGTCACCGATGCGCTCCATGTCGGTGATCATCTTCATGGCGGCGCTGATCTGCCGCAGATCCCGGGCCACGGGCTGTTGGCGCAACAGCAGCTTCATGCAGATGGTTTCGATGACCCGCTCGCTTTCGTCGATCTGGGTGCCCACCGTTTTCACCTTCTGGACCAGCTCCGCGTCCCAATCGGTGAGGGCGTGGGATGCGTAAGCGATGATCTCCTCGCAGGCAGCGCCCATGATGGTCAGCTCCCGGTTCAGTTCATTCAATTGTTCCTGAAAATAATCTCTCATAATCAGCCAAACCTTCCTGTAATGTAATCTTCTGTCCGCTTATCCTTGGGCTGGGAGAACATTTCCTCTGTACCGCCGCACTCCACCAGGTCGCCCAGAAGGAAGAAGGCGGTCCGGTCGGAAATGCGAAGGGCCTGCTGCATATTGTGGGTGACGACGACGATGGTGTATTTTTTCTTCAGCTCCATAACCAGATCCTCAATGCGGGAGGTGGAAATGGGATCCAGGGCGGAGGTAGGCTCATCCATCAGCAGCACCTTCGGCTCCACCGCCAGGGCCCGGGCGATGCACAGCCGCTGCTGCTGGCCGCCGGACATTCCCAGGGCGTTTTTCTTCAGGCGGTCCTTCACCTCGTCCCAGATGGCAGCGCCGCGAAGGGCCTTTTCCACGATCTCATCCAGCTGCGCCCTGTTGGTGACGCCGTGGGTCCGGGGACCGTAGGCGATGTTGTCATAGATGCTCATGGGGAAGGGATTGGGCTTCTGGAATACCATGCCCACCTCCTTGCGCAGGTCGTTGACATTGGTATCGAAGATGCTCTCGCCGTTATACGTCACCTCACCAGTGATGCGAACGCTGGGGATCAGGTCGTTCATCCGGTTCAGGGTCTTCAAAAAGGTGGACTTGCCGCAGCCGGAGGGACCGATCAGGGCGGTGATGCTATGCTCCGGGATGTCAATGTTGATATTTTTCAAGGCCTGAAAGCTGCCATACCACAGGCACAGATCCTTTGCGGTAATGATTGTATTCAATGTATTTCTCCTTCCGAATTTCAGTTTATCTTACGGTTACCACAAGCGTTGTCATCCCGACCAAGGCGAAGCCGCGTGGAGGGATCTACGCATTTGGTTTACATTTGCAGTAAAATCGGTGCCAAGATCCCTCGACTTCGCTCGGGATGACAGCCCTTTGGAAAATTACAACAGCGCAACAAACTCCAATTTGTCAGCATTTACTCTTCTTCTCGAAATACTTGCCGATCAGTGTCGCGCTCAAATTGATCAGCAAGGTAAGCACCATCAAAATGGCGGCGATGGCGAAGGCCGCGCCGAATTCGCCCCGCTCCTTGGCATAGACATAAAGGGCAACGGTCAACGTGGCGCCGGAGCTTCCCAGGCCTTCAATAAAGCCGTTCAGGGAATGGGCAAAGCCTGCGGTGAACAGCAGGGCGGCAGATTCCCCAAGAATTCTGCCCACGCTCAGGATACAGCCGGTGATAACGCCGTCCACGCAGCCCGGCAGCACCACAGTGCGGATCACCCGCCACTTGCCGGCACCCAGGCCGAAGGCGCCCTCCCGGTAGGATTGGGGCACGGTCTTCAGGCTCTCCTGGGTATTGCGCATGATGGTGGGCAGGTTCATGATCACCAGGGTCAGGGCACCCGACATCAGGCAGGTGCCGAAATTGTTGGAAAACAGCAGCATGCCCACCAGGCCGTAGATGATGGAGGGGATACCGCTGAGTGCCTCCGCGGCGTACTCAATGATCGCCACCAGCCGCTTGTTGGAGGCATACTCCGTCAGATAGACCGCCGCGCCGACGCCCAGGGGAATGACGATCAGCAGCGTGGCGATGACGATGTACACCGTGTTAAGAATATCGGGAAGAATGCCGATGGTATCCTTCAGGTAGCTGGGCTTGGTGCTTAAGAATTCCCAGGTGATGTTGGGAATGCCCTGCACCAGCACATAGCCCACGAGAAAAAGCGTCAGCGCGGCAGTCAGGGCGCTTGCCAGCCACATACCGCAGCGAACCGTCCATTTATACAAATTTCGCTTCATTTGCTCTTATCTCCTTTCAGGAAGAAATTCAGCACCGCGTTGATCAGCATAATGAACAGGAACAGCACCAGGGCGATGGAGAACAGGGCCTGGCGGTACAGCCCGTCGGAATAACCCATGCCCATGGCAACGGCTGTGGTCAAAAAGCTGACGGACTGGAACAGGGAATCGGGCATATTCGCCACACCGCCGCAGACCATCATCACCGCTGTGGCTTCACCGATGGCACGGCCCACGCCCAGCACCACCGCGGCGGCAATGCCGCTTTTTGCCGCGGGAACACTGACCCGGAACCAGGTCTCCTCGGGGGTCGCGCCCAGGGCGAGGGAGGCATCCTCGTATTCCTTGGGGACAGCCTCCAGGGCCGTGACAGACATTTTGATAATGGAGGGCAGAATCATAACCGCCAGCACCATGATCGCAGCCAGCAGACTTGCTCCGTCAGGTACATTAAAAAATTGACGGATGCCGGGCACCAGTACCATCATGCCCACCAGGCCGTAGACTGCCGATGGGATTCCCGCCAGCATGGATACCGCCTGGCCCATAACGGCCTTGACCCTTTTGGGGGCCATTTTCGCAAGGTAAACAGCAGTCAGAAATCCGATGGGCACGCCAATGAGGATCGCCCCGGCTGTGCCGTAGACGCTGGTGAGGATAAAGGGGAGAATGCCGTATTTCGGCTCCGCGTAGGTGGGCTCCCAGGTATCGCCGAAGAGAAAATCGATCAAACCGATCTCCCGGATGGCAGGGATGCCGGAGACCACCAGATAGACGGTGATCAGCAGTACGCACCCAACCGTCACAAGGCCCAGGATCAGGAATATGCCGTGGATCACGGTTTCCATTAAGCTGCTCGTTTTTTTCATATCTGTTCTCCTAAAATTGAGGATCGCAATATACACCGATGGCCCCCTCGGATGAGGGGGCTGGACGGTTTAGTTTGCGGGCACGACACCGGCAGCGGTGATGACCGCATTGGCTTCTTCGGAGGTAATGAAATCGAAGAAGGCCTGGGCAGTCTCGCTGAGGTCACCCTTGGTGACCAGGATGAAGGGACGCTGGATGGCATAGCTGCCGTCCTTGACGGTCTCATTGGTGGGAGCGACGCCGTCCACCTTCATGGCCTTGACGGTATCCTTGACGGTGGCAACGGAGGCGTAGCCGATGGCGCCGGGATTGTTGGCAACGGTGGTCAGCACGTCGCCGTTGGAGGTCAGCTCCTGGCGGTACTGGCAACGGTCCTCAACGCCCACGATCTCCTCAAATCCGCTGCGGGTGCCGGAGCTGGCGTCACGGCCGATGAGAACGATCTCCGCGTCGATGCCGCCAACCTCAGACCAGTTGGTGATCTCGCCGGTAAAGATGGAGGCGATCTGCTCCAGGGTCAGGTCCTCAACGGTGTTCTCGGGGTTGACGATCACCGCGATGCCGTCGTAGGCCAGAACGGTGCCCACAAGGCCCTGCTCCTTTTCGGTCTCCTTCAGGTTGCGGGAGCTCAGGCCGATGTCGCAGCGGCCTTCCAGAACAGCGGTGATGCCCGCGCTGGAGCCGGTGGGGTTGTAGGTGATCTCAATGCCGCTGTTTTCGCCCTCGAAGGTCTCCTTCAGGGCACCGATGACCTTCTCCATGGAGGTGGAACCGTCAGTGGAAACGGTGCCGGATATGCTGCCGGAATTGCCGCAGGCAGCCAGGCCCAGGGTCATGACCGCCGCAAGCAGAAAACAAAGAAACTTTTTCATAAGTAATATCTCCTTTTTAGTAGGTTCGGACGCTCGTCCTTACGGTTTTATCTTACCGCTGCCGTGTAAAATCCGAAAGGCAGGGTGTGTAAAATGCTTGTCAAATTTCCTGTTTCCGATCTCATAAAAAAATCAGGGCACGTCTTTGGACGTACCCTGATTCCATTTTGCTGTTCAAATTCCGGTTTGTCGTGCTGTTTCGGCGCGCCGAAAATTTGCACGTCATTGCGAGGAGCCGCCCCAAAGGGCGGCGACGTGGCAATCCCGTATGGCGGCGCACCCAGCCATCGTCCCCCTCTGTCATTGCGAGGCCCGTCAGGGCCGTGGCAATGACGTGGATATTTTTTGGGGCGCGGCAGCGCCCTCGGCCCCCGCTTTTAAGAGGGGGCTGTCAAATTGCCGAT
>CAZHEG010000053.1:0-7133 GCA_964531435.1 uncultured Oscillospiraceae bacterium
AAATGCGGGGGGCAAGGGTTCGGTGCGTGATCCAACTGCACGATAAACTCCAATTCACTGCCTTTGACAGTCTAAACTGCCGCCCGGTTGGGCGGCAGCTTGCTTTATTGTTACACCGCGTGGCCCTTGCGCTTGATGGTATCCACCACCCAGTCTACGCATTCCTGGCAGACTTCCATGGTCTGGGCCTCTACCATGACCCGGATCACCGGCTCCGTGCCGGATTCCCGGACCAGGATCCGTCCCCCGTCACCCAGCCGGGCGGCGACCTCATTCACCGCGGCCTGCACATCGGGGTCATTCTGTGCGGCAGGCTTATCCTGCACCCGGACATTTTTCAGCACCTGGGGATAGATGGTCAGCCCCTCGCACAGCTGGCTCAGGGTCTTTTTCTGGGCCAGCATGGCCTCCATGATCTTCAGGGAGGTCAGGATGCCATCGCCGGTGGAAGCATACTTGGAGAAGATGATATGACCGCTCTGCTCACCGCCCAGGCGGCAGCCGTTGGCAGTCATGTATTCGTAAACATACTTGTCGCCAACGGCGGTCTTGGCATAGTCGATCCCCAGGCTGTCAAAGGCCTTGTAGAGGCCGAAATTGGACATGACAGTGGTGACCACAGTGTTGTTGGTCAGTCTGCCCTTCTCCTTCAGATAGCGGCCGTAGATATAGAGGATGTGGTCACCGGTGACGATATTGCCCTTCTCATCCACGCAAAGGCAGCGGTCGGCGTCGCCATCGTAAGCAAAGCCCACATCCAGACCCTTTTCGATAACATACTTCTGCAGCACTTCGATATGGGTGGAGCCGGCGTTGGTATTGATGTTGTAGCCGTCGGGCTCCGCATTGATGACATAGGTCTTGGCGCCCAGGGCATCAAAAACGGACTTGGCGATGTTCCAGGAGGAGCCGTTGGCGCAGTCCAGGCCCACCTTCATCCCCTTGAAGGAGAACATACCCAGGCTGATCAGGTAGCCGATATAGCGGTTACGGCCCGCCACATAGTCAACGGTCCGGCCGATGCGCTCCCGCTTCGCCATGGGGAGCTCCTCCCAGCGGCGGCCGAAAGCCTCCAGCCCGCCGTCCAGGTATGCTTCCACCAGAGTGATGACGCTCTCGTCCATCTTTTCGCCGAAGCTGTTGATCAGCTTGATGCCGTTATCGTAATAGGGATTGTGGGATGCGGAGATCATGATGCCGCAGTCAAAGCCCTCGGTGCGAACCACATAGGCCACGCTGGGGGTGGTGGTAACATGGAGCAGGTATGCGTCGGCGCCGGAGGCCACCAGACCGCCCACCAGAGAATACTCAAACATATAGCTGGAGCGGCGGGTGTCCTTGCCGATGATGATACGAGGCGCTTCATCGGAGCCGGAGCGCTGCTTCAGCTGGGAATAGTACCAGCCCAGAAAACGGCCCACCTTGAAGGCGTGATCCGCTGTCAGCTTCACATTGGCTTCCCCGCGGAAGCCGTCAGTTCCAAAATATTTACCCATTGCGCTGTTCCTTTCTGACGGTCACGCCGCCGGCCTTCCAGATGCTGTCGCCGGGCACAACGCCCCGGACGCTGGAAAGGGGATAAATGCTGCTGTTTCTGCCGATCACCGTGCCGGGATTAAGGACGCTGTTGCAGCCCACCTCCACGAAGTCCCCCAGCATGGCACCCATTTTCATAAGGCCGGTGGGGATGACCTCATCGCCGTTTTTCACTGCCACCTCCGTCTTGTCGGATTTGACATTGGAGGTGATGCTGCCGGCACCCATGTGGGCCTTGTAGCCCAGAATGCTGTCACCCACATAATTGAAGTGGGGCACCTGAACGCAGTCGAAGAGAATCACGTTCTTCAGCTCCACGGAGTTGCCAATAACGCAGTTTTCTCCCACCAGGGCACTGCCCCGGATGAACGCGCAGTGGCGCACCTCGGTGCCCGGGCCGATGATGCATGGAGCGCCCAGGCAGGCAGACGGTGCCACCACAGCGGTTTTGTGGACCCAGACCGCGGGGGCAGTCTGGATATATTCCTCGCCCAGCCCGGCACCCAGCTGCAGGATCAGGTCCTTGATGCCATCCAGCGCCTGCCAGGGATATTCCTTGGTTATGAGATGATCCTTCGCCAGAGTATGGCTCAGATCAAAAAGATCAATGGTTTTCAATCGGTTTTTCGCTTCCTTTTGGGGGCAGCACATACCACCCCAGAATACTTACATAGTATATACCCAACCAGGCAAATATGTCAACAAAAAACGGAACCGCACTGCGGTTCCGTTTCAAAAAATTTACTTTCTCCGCTCCTCTACCAGCTGCGCGATCTGCTCCAGCTGGGTATCGGAAATGTCCTCCCGCTTCAGCAGGGCCTGTACCAGTCCCACAAGATCGGGCTTATAGCGGTGGCAGAAAATGGTGGACGCAAAATACTCTTCCCGGGTCAGGGTGGGCAGGAATGTCCGTCCGTAAGTCTTGCTGCGTCTGACAACGCCGGCTTCCCGGATGGCACCCTTCTTCAGAAGGCCGTTGAGCAGAATGTGAACGGAGCTGTCCTTCCAGCTCTTCTCCTCGGAGCGTTCCAGAAGATCCGCGCGGGACAGCGCGCCGCCGTCCTCCCAAAGGACATCCATGATCTGCATTTCACTTTTTGTCAGTTCCATAGCTAACCCCTCCCATCCGAGGGACATTATAAGTCATTTTACAAAATTTGTCAATTGTGCTTTTGTAAAAATTGCCAGCACGATTTCGGGAATGTTTCGTCGAAACCACAATACTGCCACACACTCCGAACTTTTCCGTTCGGTTTTGTAGGAAATCGTTTCCATTTTTTGCTTACTCCCCGCACAATACCGGGACGCACCCCTCAAACCCACCCATGGCAGAGGGCGGGATTGCAAATTACAAATTACAAATTAAAAATTACAAATTAAAAATTATGGTGTCGCCTTGGCGACAAATTTAAATCATTTCCGAAGGAAATACCTTAATTTGTAACTTGTAATTTATAATTATGAATTGGCGCGCCGGCGCGCTAAACTCCAATTTATCCACCTAAAAAAGGGTGCGTTTTTGCAACGCACCCTTTTAAAAATCACGGTACCGCGTACAGCTGCGCCAGAATGGCACGGTTGGCCTCCAGGTCCGGCACCAGTGCCGCGCCCACACCGGAAACATACTGATTGGTGTAGGTTCCCTTCGCGGGGATATACTGGCTGTTGATAGACGAGCCTGCCAGCATGGGGAACAGCTCCGCCGCGTAACCCAGGATCTCCTGATTGGTCATATTGGTGGTGACCAGGGGCAGAATCTCATCCAGCATGGAGATCATATTTCCAAGGCTCTGGTCCTTGTATGCGCTCAGCAGCGCCATGATCACCTTGCGCTGGCGCTGGGTGCGCCCGAAGTCGCTGTCCAGCTTCCGGATTCGGGAGTAGGCCAGCGCCTGATCGCCGGTAAGATGGTTGACACCGGCGGTAAGGCCCCAGTCAGAGCCGTCACTGTACTCAAAATTGCCGTTCTTGATCATATAGTCCGCTTCTGCTTTGGTCAGCTCGATATCCACGCCCCCCAGCAGATCGATGATCTTTGTAAAGCCGCTGAAATCCACCTCAACATTGGCATCCACATGGACACCGAAGTTCACCGCCAGAGTCTCATTCAGCAGGCTGAAGCCGCCGTAAAGGTAGGCAGTATTCAGCTTCCTGTACCCGTAGCCCGGGATATAGGCGTAGGTATCCCGCAGGAAGGAGGTCAGGGTGATGGTATCAGTGGCTGTGTTGAAGGTGCACAGGATCATGGCATCGGAACGCTGGCGGCCCTGCCCCTCCCGGCGGTCCTGGCCCACCAGAAGGATGCTGACGACGTGATCCTCCTTCACCATTTCTTCCTTATCCACCACATCCAGGGTGATATCATCCTGGGAGACCGTTTCTCCCTCATAATCATCCAGCTCCTCGGTGGCTGTGGCGATCTCCTCCGGGGACAGGGTAGCATCATAATTTTCATCGACTCTGCCGATCTTATCCAGCAGATGATTGACGTATACGGTGGCAAAGATCAGCGCCACCAGAATGAGGGACAGCACCACGCACAGGATGATCAGTGCCGTCCGCTGCCAGTTATAGGATTTGCTCAAAGAAATATGCCTCCCATCATGGGGTCTTAGCCCTCACCGAGCATCATGCTGTACAGCAGCTCCCGTGTGGCCTCCATATCCGCAAGAAGAACGGATTTTCCGGAAATCATGGCGTATTGGTACATTCCTGCAGCGGGAATGCGCAGGGTGGTCAGGTTGCCCGCTGCCACCACCGGCAGCAGCTCCGCCATGTAGCTGATCATCTCCGCATTGGTCATGTCGGTGGTGATCATGGGCAGCGCCTTTGTCAGCAGGTCGTTCATTTCAGAAAGACTCATGCTGTAACACTTGTTAAACACCGCGGTCAGCACATTGCGCTGGCGCTGTGTCCGTCCAAAATCGTTGTCGATCTCACGCAGCCGGGCATAGGCAAGTGCCTGCTCACCGTTCAGGTGGTTCAGTCCCGGCTTTACATCAAATTTGCAGCCATCCACCATGTAGGTGGCTTCCGCCTGGGTCAGCTCGATATCCACGCCCCCCAGCAGATCGATCACATCAATAAAGCCGCTGAAGTCCACTTCGATGCAGGCATCCACCCGCACACCGAAATTCACATACATGGCTTCCTTCAGCAGCGGCATGCCGCCGTAGACATAGGGCACATTCAGGCGGTTGTCCTTGTAGCCCGGAATCTGCACATAAAGGTCACGCAGGAAGGAGGTAAGCGTAACCGTCTTGTCCTCCTTGTTGAAGGTAGCCAGGATCATGGTATCCGACCGCTGGCGGCCCTGGCCGGCGCGGCGGTCCTGACCGATCAGCATGATGTTCACAATATTGGAGCTTGCGGCCTGCACGTCCGAGGGTACATTTTCAACCACATGGATGGTAACATCGGTGGCATCCATTATTACGCCGGTATAGCCCTCCTCCACCGTTTCCGTTTCCTCCGTCATGGTAACGGCTTCCTCCGGGGAGATGATGACGATATTGTCCTCATTCTGCCGTCCCATCAGGTTCATCAGGTGGTTGGCGTAGGCCGCCACAAAGGCAACTGCCACCAGCAGCAGTATCAGAATGGTGCACAGAATGGTCAGCGCGATCTTCCAGCCCCTTCGTTTTTTTCTTTCTTGTTCCATTTCGGACCCTCCCGGGCTCTCTATCAGTTTATCATTCCCGGGCCGGAATATACCCGGAATGATTTTTCATAGGTTTTTGTTGATTATACCATACATCGACAGATTTTTCAATCCGTCAGCCCTATTTCAAAGCATTGGAAGGGTGTGGAATATCTCACCGGTTATGGAGCGGAATTCCTGGATATCTGTGGTCTTGCGCAGCCGCTTCCACAGCTTCTCGCTGCCCTGGAACCGGGTGATGAGGAAATGCCAGTTTTCCTTCAGGCGGAACATGGCATTGCGGCTGCCGCCAAAGGATACGGTGTATTCTTCCAGCAGGGCATTGTGGAAGGCCTCCAGCCGGGCGGCATCCATCCCCGAAAACATTCCGGGATCCGCGATCAGGCCCCGGCCGATCATCACCGCTTCCACCGCGGGGAACTCCGCCGCGATTCGGGTGATATCCTCCCGGCAGGTCAGGTCGCCGTTGTAGCAAAGGGGGTTGCGGCTGTTGGCGGCGGCATAGCGGAAGGCTTCCAAATCTGCCCTTCCCTCGTAAAACTGCTTGCGCACCCGGGGATGAACGGTCAGCTCACAGATGGGGTAGCGGTTGTAGATCTCCAGGATCCCGGGGAATTCCTCCGGATCCTCCACACCGATGCGGGTCTTGACGGACACCGGGATGGTCGCCTTGGAATAGATCTCGTCCAGCATCCTATCCAGCCCGTCCGGTTCCCGCAGCAGGCCGCTGCCCTTCCCCTTGCTGACCACGGTGCCGCTGGGGCAGCCGGCATTCAGGTTCACCTCTCCATAGCCCCGGTCCGCACAGACCTGGGCCGCCCACAGGAAATCCTCCGCGGACTTTGTCATGATCTGGGGCACGGCAGCGAAGGGCACACTGTCCGCCATGGGCAGCTCCCGGTCCTCCCTGCCCGTCAGGCAGCGGTGCATGGTTGGGGAAATAAAGGGCATATAATAGCGGTCCACGCCGCCGAAATATTCATGGTGCAGACGGCGGTAAATGCTGTCCGTCAACCCCTCCATGGGGGCAAAATAATAACGCATACATATGCTCCTTTCTGTCACGCAAATAATAGAATAGTGGACAGTGATCGTGTCGGCTCCGCCGACGAATTTCAATCATACCCGAAGGAAATACCTTCACTGTCAACTGTCAACTCTCAACTGTCAACTGTCAACTGTCAACCTGGCACCCTGTGCCGGGAAACGATCCTTTATCTCCCCAATTTATACCACGAAAGCCGCCCTTTTTCAAGGGCGGCTTCATTTTACACCTCTGTGATAATGGGCAGGATCATGGGATTGCGCTTGGTGGTCTTATACAGGTAACCGCTGAGGTCATTTTTGATGGCGCTCTTGATGGTGGCCCAGTCACGGCTCCGCCGCCGCTGGCACCGCTCGATGGCCTCCATGGCTACATTCTGCAGCTCCTCCATCAGGCCCTCGCTTTCCTTGACATACACAAAGCCCCGGGTGATAATGTCCGGCCCGGTGATCACACTGCCGTCCTCGGCGCTGAGGTTCAGGCAGACAACGATCATGCCGTCCTCCGCCAGGTGCTTGCGGTCCCGCAGCACCACCGCGCCCACATCGCCGACGCCGGTGCCGTCCACAAATACCTTTCCGGCAGTCACGGAACCGGCTGCCTTGCAGGTCCTGGCAGAGAGCTCGAACACGGTGCCGATCTCTCCCACATGGACATTGCGGGAATTCATGCCCATGGACTGGGCAAGCTTGGCGTGGATCTGCAGGTGGCGCTGCTCGCCGTGGACAGGGATGAAGAACCTGGGCTTTACAAGGCCGTGGACGATCTTCAGCTCCTCCTGGCAGGCGTGGCCGGACACATGCAGGCCCTCGCTCTTCTCGTAGACCACGTCCGCACCCTTGCGGTACAGCTCGTTGATGATCTTGCTGACGGCCTTTTCATTGCCGGGAA
>CAZHEG010000054.1:0-7124 GCA_964531435.1 uncultured Oscillospiraceae bacterium
ATTGCGTGATTGACGATTTCGCCATTTACAAATATAATGGAGAAAAAGAGAGCAGGAGGGAAATGATGGAACGCTGCTATCAAAAAGATGACCTGCGCATTTCGGTGCTGACGCCCCGGCTGCTGCGGGTGGAGAAGGGGAACTTCACGGATATTCCGACCCAGACGGTGCTGAACCGGGAGCTGGGGGAAGTGGATTGCCGGTTTGAGGAGCGGCCTGCCGCGGTATGCGTCACCACCGGGGAAGCCATCTTCCTGGTGAAGCGCCCCAGCGGAAAGGTGCTGCAGGTAGAGCTGATCGAAGAGGGCATCACCGTTACCGATTTTACGAAGGGTAACCTTTTGGGCACGGCCCGGACGCTGGATCAGGCCAACGGCGCGGTTCAGCTGCAAAAGGGCATCATGTCCCGCAGCGGTGTGGCGGTGATGGACGACAGCGAATCACTGCTTTTAGACCAGGGACAGGTCCTGCCGAGAAAGGCCTGCTCCGACCGATACTATTTCGCCTACGGCAGCCAGTACCAGCGGGCGCTGCAGGATTTCTTCCGCCTTAGCGGGCAGGTGCCCCTGATTCCAAAATTCGCCCTGGGCAACTGGTGGAGCCGCTACAAGGCCTACACCCAGGAGGAGTACCGGGAGCTGATGCAGACCTTTATCCGGCGGGAAATTCCCATCACCGTTGCCACCATCGATATGGACTGGCACTGGACGGATGTGATGGAGCGCTTTGGCGAGGATGCAAAGCCCGGAAAGGCCAAATGCCTGATGGAGCATCTGTATAACCGGCTTTTGCCGGGGTGGACGGGATACACCTGGAATACGGAGCTGTTTCCTGACCACAGAGAGCTTTTAAGCTGGCTGCACCGGCAGAATTTCCGTGTGACCCTGAATGTGCACCCTTCCCAGGGTGTCCGCTTCTTTGAAAAGCCCTATGGCGCGGTGTGCAAGCAGCTGGGCTTGGACCCGGAGAAGAAGGAGTGCGTCGGCTTTGACATTGCGGACCCCGGGTTCCGGAAGGCTTACTTTGAGGAGCTGCACCATCCCCTGGAAAAGGAGGGCGTGGACTTCTGGTGGCTGGATTGGCAGCAGGGGAAAAAGACCGCGGTGCCGGGGCTGGACCCCCTGTGGGCGCTGAATCACTACCACAGCCTGGACGCGGAAAAGGATGGCAGGCGGGGAATTATTCTCTCCCGTTACGCAGGACTGGGAAGCCACCGGTATCCTCTGGGCTTCTCCGGCGACACCCACTGCACCTGGAAGAGCCTGGCTTTCCAGCCCTATTTTACCAACACGGCGGCAAATGCGGGCTACACCTGGTGGAGCCATGACATCGGCGGCCATATGCTGGGCATTCAGGATGATGAGCTGTATGTCCGCTGGCTCCAGTACGGTGTATTCAGCCCCATCAACCGGCTTCATTCCTCCAATTCCGATTACATGGGCAAGGAGCCCTGGAAGCGGAGCTGGGCAGCCTGTGCCATTGCGGAAAGCTTTCTGCGGCTGAGGCATCAACTGATTCCTTATCTTTATACCGCCAACTGGAAAATCCACAAAGAGGGCGTACCCATCTGCATGCCTATGTATTACCGCTGGGATTGCGAGGATGCCTACCGGGCGAAAAATCAGTACATTTTCGGCGGTCAGCTGCTGGTGTGTCCCATTACAGAGCCGGCAGATCCCCGGCTGAATTTGGCGAAAGTGGATGTATGGCTGCCGGAGGGCCGCTGGACGGATATCTTTAACGGCAGGATCTACCGGGGCGGCGGCTGGGTGACCATGTACCGGGATCTGGATTCTATCCCGGTCCTGGCCCCGGCGGGTGCCATGGTGCCCATGTACCGGGAGGGCCGGAGCAATGACCTGTCCCTGGAGCAGCCGCTGCAGATCCATATCTGGAGGGGCAGCGGGGAATATACCCTGTATGAAGACGACGGTGAGACCACTGCCTTCCGGGATGGAGAATACGCCCTGACCCGCTTCTCTCTGGAGGAAACGGAAAAGGGCCTTCGCCTGACAGTGACGCCGCCGGAGGACAGTCATGGACTGCTGCCGGCGGAGCGGGAAATCCAGCTGGTGCTGCGGGACGTGGAAGGGGAGGATATCCGCATCCGCGTGGGACAGGAGCCCATTGTGGTGGAGCTGGAGGATATTCGCCCCATGGAGAATGAGCCTGCAGCGCAGCTGCGCAGTGCCCTGCTGACCCGGGTCCAGGCCGGAAACCGCTGGAAGAGCAGCCGGTTCCAAAAGCGGCTGCCCCGGTTTGTGAAGGTGGCGCTTGAGGAGCTGGACGCGCTGGTATAACAATGGGCTTCCTGAAAGAATTATCAGTTGAAAAATTGGGAAGAAACTGATATAATCGTAAAAATTGCCATTCCTTGGAGGAATTATTATGAATCCCGAAAAATTTCAGTCCTATACCAAAAAAATCATCGACAACTGCTCCCGGGTCATCGTGGGCAAGGATGAGGTGATTCGACAGATCACCGTCAGCTTCCTGTGCGGCGGCCACGTCCTGCTGGAGGATGTACCCGGCACCGGCAAGACCATGCTGTTCCGCTCCTTTGCCCGAACCATCGGCGGAGATTTCCGGCGCATCCAGTTTACGCCGGATCTGCTTCCCTCTGACCTGACGGGCATCAATTTCTACAACCAGAAAACCGGCGAATTCCAGTTCCGGCCCGGCCCCTTGTTTGCCGGAATGGTGCTGGCGGATGAGATCAACCGCGCCACACCCCGGACCCAGTCTGCCCTGCTGGAAAGCATGGAGGAGCGGCAGGTGACGGTGGACGGTACCACATACCCCCTTGCCGCGCCCTTTATGGTCATGGCTACCCAGAACCCCATTGAATCCTATGGCACCTTCCCGCTGCCGGAAGCCCAGGTGGACCGCTTCTTCATGCGCCTGTCCATGGGCTATATGACCCGGGAGCAGGAGATGGAGGTCATGGCCCGGACTTCCACCCAGCAGATCATCGAGGAGCTGCAACAGGTGGTAACGCCGGAGGAGACCGCCGAGCTGCAGCGGCAGCTGCATGAAGTGAAGGTCAGCGATGATGTGGCTGGCTTCATTATGGACATCGTCCGTTCTACCCGTGAGACCCCGGAGTTGGTCAGCGGCGTATCTACCCGCGGCGCCATCGCCCTGTACAAGGCTTCTCAGGTCACTGCCGCCATGGAGGGCCGTGACTATGTGATTCCCGAGGATGTGGTTCGGGAAGCTGTTGCTGTCCTGGCGCACCGTGTCAGTGCCGCCTCCGGCTCCCGTGAGGATGTGGAGCGTTATCTCTGCCAGCGAATGAAGAGCTGCGTCGTGCCGCTGGAAAAGCTCACTGAGTTATGATCATCGGGGCACTGATACTGGCAGCGCTGCTGCTGGGACTGTTGGATAAATACTGGGCGCCGGCTGCAATGAAAGCACTGCGCCACAGCGGAAGCTGCGACCATACCCTGGCCGAGCCGGGGCAGGAGCTGACCTGGAGCTGCCAGGTTGAAAATTCCAGCAGGCTTCCCATCCCTTATGTCCGCATTCGGGAGGAATTCCCCCCGGATCTGGAGATCCGGGAGAAGGAGGACTGGATCAAGGTCCACTGCCATTTGGGCGATTACCGAATCTTCGTGGAGCACCGGCTCTCCGTTCGTCCGAAGGGACGGACCACCGCCCAGATGAAATTCAGTATGCCCCGCCGCGGAACCTACCAAATCGGAAGGGGCGTCCTCTGCACCGGCGACCTGGTGGGCCTGAAGGAAGAAGAGATCAATGTTGAGGGCACGACCCTTGTGGTAATGCCCCGCAGATCCAATAACATGAAGGCGCTGAACGCGGCCGGCGGATTTATGGGCGATATCTCCGTGCGGCGGTTTATTCTGGAGGATCCCATTCTGACGGTGGGCTTCCGGGATTATACCGGGCGGGAGCCCCTCAAATCCGTATCCTGGACCCGGACGGCCCAGACCGGGCATATGCAGGTAAAGCAGTATGACTACACCTCGGAGCTGACGGCGGTGGTGCTGCTGAATACGGCGGGTGCCAGGGGAGAAACCTTTGAGGAGCTTCTGAGGATGACCCGCTCCGTGTGCGAGGAATTGGAAAAGAAGAAGATTCCTTTCTCCCTGCGGACCAACGGCAATCTGCCTGGCCCTGTGGGAAAGATCTTCCAACACCCGGAGGGCTTGGGAACCAGTCACCTGAACACGGTGCTTTACGGCCTTGGGCGTGCGGATGAAACCTGCTTTTATTCCTTAAAGACTCTGGTGCGGCAGGCGCTGCGCAGCCGGAAATATAACGATGCCTACATCGTCATCACCCCGACCCTGACCGGTAAGGAAAGCGCCATCGTGGGCCAGCTTGAAGCGGCAGGGGGTAACCCCATATGTGTTCTGGAGGTGAGCGAGGAATGAATTTCGCGATTTTCTGGAAGACATTGGGTGACCTTTGCCTGTATTTTTCCGTTGTCAGCGCGTTTCCCACGTTGTTCAGCCACAGCTTTTCCTATCTTTGGATTCTGCTGCTGTGCGCGGGAGGTGTCGGCCTGAGCGCGGCCCTTTCGGAACGCTTTGGCTTCGGCTGGCGGCTGGTGGGACTGGTGGTTCCGGCTGCGGGCTTTGCGTTCTGCTCCGGTACCGTGGAGCTGCTGACGGTGCTTCCCCCGGTGGTATACGCCTGGGCGGTGATCATCAGCGGATATTTCAGGCTGGAATACCTGAGCTACCGGGCGTATTTCCGCAAAAGCTTTGGAGCAGCACTGGCTTTCCTGCTGCTGATCTTTGTCGCCTTTACGGTGGAGGAAATGACCAGACCCTGGATGAATGTATTCAGCTATCAGGGGCCTGCCGTGTTTACCGTCATTGCCGGTGCCGGCGGCGTGGCGCTGCTGCGTCTGCTGCGGCTTGGCACCGAGGGAAACCGGAAAATGAATGGCACCCAGACGGCATTGCTGCTGGGCGGAACGGGAGCGGTGGTGGCTTCCATCGTTGGAATTTACCAGCTGCTGATCCGCTACGGTGAGGAACTGATGAACAGTCTTTCGGAGATCATCCGGGGACTGCTGGCGGCTCCCATGGGCCTTGTGGCCTGGATCATCGGCCTGCTGCTGGAGAACATCGAGGAAATGTACGAGGAGACCCAGCAGTCTACCATGCCCACGGTGGAGCCTACGGAAACACCCAAGCTTCCCGGCTTTGCCGGGGATCCTGTGGCCACGGAGCCTGCACAGCCGGAAACCTGGGGCTTTCCCTGGTGGCTGCTGGTGGTCATTCTCGCCGTTATGGCGGTGGTGCTGTACTTTGCCATGAAGCAGAACCGGGGCCGCCGGGCCAAGGTGGATCATGGTGTGCGGACAGAAAAGGCTGACACCGCAGAGCGTAAGACCCGTGAAAACCGCTCCGGCAACCGGGCAAAGGTGAGAAAGACCTACCGGGAGTACCTGAAATATGAGAAGCGGCGGGGAACGGTCCTGCGCACCGATCAAACCTCCCTGGACATTTATAATGCCAGGGCGGAGGAAACGAACGGCGCAGCGGCGGAAAGCCTGCGGCAGATCTACCTGAAGGCCCGCTATTCGGACAGCACCGAAATCACCGCAAAGGATGCGGCGAAGGCGAAAAGCGAGCTGAAGAAGATCAAAGGACAATAGGAGGAACGGACATGACACGTTTTTTTGTGCAGCCGGAGGAGCTTGCGGCTTCTTTTTTGGTGCTGACGGGAGAAAACGCCAGGCACGCCAAGGTGCTGCGGCTGAAAAACGGTGAGGAGGTCCTGGTCTGTGACGGCGAGGGCAATGAATGCCTGTGCACCGTCAGCGATGTCAGCGAGGGACAGATCTCCCTGGTGGTGCGGCAGCGGCAGGAATCGGAAACCGAGGCCGCGGTGCGGGTCAGTGTGTACATGGCCTTTCCCAAGGCGGACAAGCTGGAGCACGTGATCCAGAAGGCCACGGAATTGGGTGCCTATGAGATCGTAGCCTTTCCTTCGGCCCGGTGTGTTTCCCGCCCGGATGAGAAAAGCCTGAAGAAAAAGCTGGAGCGGTGGCAGAAGATCGCCGCCTCCGCGGCAGAGCAGTCCGGCCGGGGCCGTATTCCCCAGGTGCTGACTCTGCCCAGCTACCAGGCGGCTCTGGAACGTGCCGCAAAGGCGGATAAGGCTCTGCTGTTCTACGAAAATGAGCGTTCCACCACGCTGCGCATTGCGCTGAATAATGGGGCGTACCGCACCGTCAGTCTGCTGACAGGCCCGGAGGGTGGCCTGGAGCAGAGCGAAGTGGAGCAGGCAATGAATGCCGGGCTGCAGGTGTGCACCCTGGGAAAACGGATCCTGCGCTGCGAGACGGCACCGCTGTGTGCCCTGTCTGCGGTGATGTATGACGCAGGAGAATTTTGATACCAATAAATTTACGGCGGGCCAGGCGGCCCGCCGTTTCGTTATTTGTGGTATTTGCTTCCCGCCTGGATGGCTTCGGCACGGTACAGCTGCTCCAGCACCATGATCCGCGCCAGATGATGGGGGAAGGTCATGGGCCCCATAGAGAGCTTCAGATCCGCCCGCTGCTTTACCTGCGGTGCGATGCCGAAGGAGGAACCGATGAGAAAACAGGCACTGCTCTTTCCGGAAAGCTTCACTTCCTTCAGCTTCTGGGCGAAGGCCTCGCTGGACATGGTTTTTCCTTCAGGCGTGAACACGCAGAACCAGGCACCCTTGGGGATCTTTGCCAGAATCGCTTCCGCTTCCTTGCCCAGACCTGCGGCGATCTCCGCGGGGGAGGGGTCCTCGGGAAGCCGTTGCTCCGGCAGCTCCACCAGGGTGAAGCTGCAGTAAGCCTTCATCCGCTTGGCGTATTCAGCCGCCGCGTCCAGATAAAATTTTTCCTTCAGCTTGCCCATGGTGATCAGGGTGATGTCGAACATAAGCTCCCTCCTTTTGGATATGATATCACAAAGAGAGGAAAAAGGCAATCAGGAAAGGGTTTCCCTTACAAATATAGGCCCGGAAAGCCAACTTCATAAAAGGCGGGAGGAGTCAGTGTTGTTTTTTAACTACATTTTAGGATTGTTCTTGACGAATTTTGAACTATTGGTATAATGATTACACAAATTATGGGGGGTGATCACATGCTTGTTTACCTGCAGATG
>CAZHEG010000055.1:0-7118 GCA_964531435.1 uncultured Oscillospiraceae bacterium
GGGTTGCCAACACCGAACTGCGGCTTTTCAATAATAACCGGCGAGCCGTGATATATAGTTAGTTTGCTCATAGTAAACACCTCCTATTAGTATCGCTCCAACGATAGTTCTCTATTTGTTATCATTATATCGTTGCAACGATGGTTTGTCAATAACTTTTAAGAATAATCCCTCGACAGCAAACGCCATCGAGGGAGGTATAAGACTATTTGATTTCCTGTTCCAGTGCATCAAATTCGGGTGTGCTGAAGAACTCGCCTAAGGTGATTTCCAAACCGTCACACAGTTTCTTGATTGTGATGGTACCCGGATTTTGGCTCTTTTCGTTTAAGATGCTATACACAGTAGAAGGAGAAATGTTTTACGCCATTATTTGCCTATGCAGGAGATGCGCATCCTATTTAGAAACTCTGTTACAGCATAAACTTGTTAACAGAAATATCCACGAAGTCAACACGATTGTCCTGCAGAAACATGACCATATAGATGGGGTAATAGGTAATTCTTTCTCTTACCTTTAGATTGTCATAACTGAAAACAAAAGCTTCCGGAATTGCGTATTCTGCAATTCTCATCACATTATCCAAAGCAGAGTGTTTTTCGTAGTCCTTGCCGCTTTTTACTTCAATGGGAAGCACTTGACCACCATGCTCGATGACAAAATCCAACTCGCCTTTTTTCTTGCTGTTGTAGTAATACAGCTTGTAGCCATGTGCATGGAGCTCTTGGGCGACTACATTTTCATACATTGCGCCCTTGTTAATATCCTTATCCTTGCTAATGATTTTTAGCTTGCAGGATTTGCCGTATAGCGTTGTCAGCAGCCCCACATCGGACAGGAACATTTTGAACAGAGTATTCTTTTCGTTAAGCAGCAACGGCACTGTTGGCTCAGTAGTATTAAATGCTGCCAATGCGACTCCGGCCTTCCATAGCCATGTGAAGCTGTCCTCTACGCGGTCATAGCGCAAATTTTTTCTGAGATCGGCAATCATAAACCGCTTGTTTTTCTCGTTCAGTTCCGCAGGGATCAGTTCATAGATGTTTGTGATGATCAGTTTCCGGTTTTCTTCCTCGTATTGGGTGAAGTCCACCTTATACTGTTCAATGATTGCACGATGCTCATCCATCACGTCGTTAATGTTGCCGGTATCGCGGTATTTTTTAACCGCTGCAGGCATACCGCCAATAATCATATAGAGATTAAACATCTCCATGATTTTTCCGTGGATTACTTCGTCGACGGGAGTCTTGGTTTCAAAGGCGGTGCGCAGTTTTCCAATCAAAGCTTCGCCAACATTAAATATTTGCAGAAATTCCTCAAAATCCATGGGATACATATTGAGCGTCTGCAAATAACCCACAGGGGCAGATTTCAAATTGGTGATCTCTACACCCAGCAAAGAGCTGGAAAGCACATAGCGGAATCTCTTGTCATCAACCAGGAATTTTATCTTTGTGACGATTTCTTTATACTTCTGGATCTCATCGAAAAAGAAAACAGTCTTGCCCGGAATGATCCGCTTGTCGCTGAACAGCGAAAGCTTCAGAATCAAGTCATCAATTCCGCTTGCGTTAGCCAAAAGATTTACGATCTCCGGCTGCTTGATCAGGTTGAACTCCACATAGTCACAACCGGCTTTCTTCAAGCATTCACGGATAATAAAGGTTTTGCCGGCCTGTCGAACGCCGTAAACGAGCAGGGCCTTTTCACTGCTTTCAATCCAGTGCATAATGTCTTTTTCAATCTTTCGCTTTAACATGGTCCACACCTCCAAAGCACCTTGTGCGTTTTCTATGGATATTATACATTGGTTTTGACACTTTTCAATAGCGAAAACCTTCGGAATTTGACATTTTTCCTTTCCACAATGCTTAAGAGTTGATCCGTGATGGGGTTAATACTGCTATCTACCTCATTACCACAAGCATATGGCTGTTAAACTGTAGGCTAATGGTTCTAAAAATATCACAGAGAAGGAAAGCGTTTTGGTCACCATTCTTAACCTTGTTTTACTTTACTGAAAATTTAAGGCTGGCCTTATTAATATACCCATATTGCTATAATTGTCCATTGTCATGCCGATTCTGTTGCGATATAATAAATGTAGAGAAAGAACCTCAAAACTGTGCATAGGAGGTATCCATATGAAAATTCAGTTTATCGGAGCGACGCACGAAGTAACCGGCAGCTGCACTCTATTGGAGGTTTGTGGCAAGAAATATCTTGTTGATTGCGGCATGGAGCAAGGGATCGATGTCTTTGAAAACATTCCGATTCCGGTGAGTGCCAATACGATTGAAGCGGTCTTTTTGACCCACGCCCATATCGATCATTCCGGTATGCTGCCGAAACTCTACAAGGATGGTTTCCGGGGAGCGATCTACGCAACCACCAGCACCTGCGATTTGTGCAACATCATGCTGCGGGACTCCGCCCACATCCAGGAGTCTGAGGCGGAATGGCAGAACCGGAAGGCACAGCGCGCAGGCGACGCACCGGTAACGCCGGTCTATACCATGGCGGATGCGGTTGGTGCGATCTCCCGTTTTCGTCCCTGCGATTACGGCCAGGTGATCCAGGCGGAAGAAGGAATCGTTGTCCGCTTTTCTGATATCGGACACCTGCTGGGTTCTGCCTGTATTGAATTTTGGCTGACTGAGGACGACGTTACCAAGAAGATCGTGTTCAGTGGTGATGTGGGCAATATCAATCAGCCACTGATCAAAGACCCTCTTCCGGTGGAAGAAACAGATTATTTGGTGATCGAATCCACTTACGGTGACCGGCTCCATGAAAAGCCCGGCAATACGGTTGCGGAACTGGCTGAGGTACTTCAGCGGACCTTTGACCGGGGCGGCAATGTGGTGATCCCATCCTTTGCCGTCGGCAGAACCCAGGAGATGCTCTATGCCATCCGGCAGATCAAGCAGGAGGGGCTGGTCAAAGGACACTCTGGTTTCCCGGTGTATGTGGACAGTCCTCTTGCGGTGGAGGCCACCGGTATTTTTCTGCAATGTGACCAAAGCTGCTTCGACGAAGAAACCGCAGCATTGGTTAAACAAGGAATCAACCCTATTTGGTTTGATGATATCTGCTTGTCAGTAACTTCTGATGAATCCAAGCAAATCAACTTTGACAAGCGGCCCAAGGTGATCCTGTCTGCCAGCGGTATGTGCGAAGCAGGCCGTATCCGGCATCACCTGAAGCACAATTTGTGGGGCAGCGCAAACACAGTTCTCTTCGTAGGCTATCAAGCAGAAGGCTCTATGGGTAGAAAACTGCAAGACGGCGCACAGTATGTCCGCTTGTTCGGCGAAGATATTACCGTCAATGCGGAGATCGTCGCGCTCCATGGCACCAGTGGTCATGCAGACCAGGCAGGACTTCTTAGATGGCTTGCCGGATTCAAAGAGAAACCCCGGCAGATATTCGTCAACCATGGTGATGATGCTGCTTGCACCGTGTTCCAGAAGCTGCTTACCCAGATGGGATACTGCGCAGAAGCACCATACAGCGGCACGGAATATGATCTTGTCACTGGCCGAATGACTGTATATACCGATTCCAAACCTATTCATAGGGAGCAGTTCACAAAAGGATCTGCCAGGGCAAGAGCGGTCTACGGTGATCTGCTGGCTGCAGCTGAAGCACTGCTTGCTTTCGTCAAGACCTGCAAAGGCCGTACCAACAAGGACAATGCGAAGCTTGCCTCTCAGATCCGCGCCCTGATCGAAAAGTGGAAGTAAATTGAAAGGATGTATGATCGCGCAGGAGCTTGGTATGAAGGTGTTCCTGCTGACCGACTGTATAATCAACAAAGCAGGTGGGGATATTTCGGCATATCCCCACGGCGGCTATGATGCACTGTTTGAATACTTGAAGGTGCTCCGAATTCTATAAGTATCCATTAAGAAGGTTCCTGATTGGAGCCTTCTTTTTTGCCCAGATCACCGAAAGTGTCCCAAAATTCGACAGCAGGCATCGAGTGTCCGTTGCTTGAGCGCCGAACCGCAGCTATGATGTCAAATGGAATATTATGAAGAGGAGCGTCACTATGCAAAACTACGTGATTCATACCGATTCCGGCTGCGATATTTGTCCGGAACTGCTTGCGCAATGGGGTGTATCCTGCACCGATCTGACCCTGACCTTCGAGGGCGAGAATAAGGAATACGCCTGCCCGGAAATCAGTGTAAAGGATTTCTATGATAAGATGCGCCAGGGCGGTATAGCGAAAACTGCCGCAGCCAATATCGATACCTTTGAGAAAGCCTTTGAGCCTTACCTTCAGCAGGGACAGGATGTTCTCTATCTGGGTTTTTCTTCCGGTCTGAGCACCACATATAATTCTGCACGCATCGCTGCCCAGCAGCTTATGCAGAAGTATCCCAAAAGCAAGATCCTGACTGTGGATACCCTGGCGGCCTCCGCCGGACAGGGCTTGCTGCTGTATTTGGCTGTTCAGAAGAAAAATGAGGGTGTATCCATTGAGGAAAACGCCGGATATATTGAAAATTTGATTCTGAATCTGTCCCACTGGTTTACAGTGGACGATTTGGAATACCTAAAGCGCGGTGGTCGCGTCAGTCCCACAGTCGCTTTCGTCGGTAGTCTGCTTGGTATCAAACCTGTCCTGCATGTGGACAACGAAGGGCATTTGATCAAGGTAGCTACTGCCCGTGGCAGGAAAAAGGCAATCGAAGCACTGGCAGATAAGTACAGCGAGCTGGCGCTTGCGCCTACCGACGGTGTTGTATTTATCTCCCATGCCGACTGCATTCAGGATGCGCAAACCTTAGCACAGATGCTGAATGCGCGGTTTGGGGTGACGGTGGAGCTGATCACGGATGTTGGCCCCATCATCGGTGCCCATTCAGGCCCCGGAACACTTGCCCTGTTTTTTGTGGGCCAAGAACGCTAATGTGAGGTAAGAGATTATGGGGAAGAAATGGGGAGACCGGCGGGACGGCACACTGCTTCGGGATATAGATTCCATGCACTTTATCATGCCGATGATTTATCCAAACCGCTGCGACAACGAGGCTTTTATCAGTGAGCGCATCGATCTAACGAATATCAATGCTTATCTGGCAAGAAAGAATGCGGATGATCCGGAATATAAGTACAATCTGTTTCAGATCATGGTCACAGCTATGCTAAAGACCATTACTTTGCGTCCGAAAATGAACCGTTTTATTGCAAACAAAAACATGTACCAGCGCAACGAGGTATCCGCTGCTTTCACAGTAAAAAAGGTATTCAGTGACAACGGCGGCGAGGCATTGACCTTCATTCACTCCAGGCCTGAGGATACGATCGATTCCATACATAACGAGATATACCGCCAGGTTTCGTTTTGCCGAAGCGACAGCAAGGATGATTCCACCGCTGCCATGGATACCTTCCAGAAGTTCCCTCGGTGCCTTGTGAAGGCAGCCATCGCCCTAATGCGGTTTTTAGACCGCCGCGGTAAGGTTCCCAAGTCCTTAATTGCCACCGATCCATATTATTCCTCGGTGGTGTTGACGAATTTAGGGTCTATCAAGCTCCACGCAGGCTATCACCATTTGACTAACTGGGGCACCACATCCGTATTCTGTGTCATCGGAGAAATCAAAAAGAGACCCTTCTACGACGATGAAGGAAATGTGACCATGCATGAGAGTGTGGATCTGGGACTGACCATTGATGAACGTATCGCTGATGGATATTACTATTCGAAAACAGTGCGGCTGCTGAAGAAGCTTCTGGAAAACCCGGAGCTTTTGGAGCTGCCGCTTGACGAAACGGTGGAGTATTAAGAATGACAGTTACCGCAAAAACGCCCTGGCTAAAGCATATGGGCGATGTTCCTATGCACCTGGATTATTTCGAAGGCTCCATGTTTGAGGCGGTGGAAGCCATCGCACAAAAATATCCCCAGAATGTTGCCTTTGACTTCATGGGTAAGTCTACTACATACAAAGAGCTGATACGGCAGATTGAAACCTGTGCAAAGGCACTGAAGACCATTGGCATCCGGGAGGGCGACAAAGTCACTATTGCCATGCCCAACTGCCCTCAGGCGGTGTACCTGTTCTATGCCGTGAACCTGGTTGGCGGTATCGCAAACATGATCCACCCCTTGTCTGCCGAAAGGGAAATCGAGTTCTATCTGAATGAGTCCGGAAGTGTGACTGCCATCACCTTGGATCAGTTCTATCATAAGTTTGAGGCCATCCGCAAAAATACAAAGGTGGTCAATATCATTATTGCCAGCGTCAAGGATGCGCTGGCGCAGCCCATCAAGGCAGGCTACATGCTTACCGAAGGAAGAAAGATTCAAAAGATTCCCGATGATGCACCTGTGATTCGCTGGAATGATTTTATGAAGCTGAGCAAATGCTGCTTTTATAATTACAAAGTGCAGCGCTGTGGCGAAGATCCTGCTGTCATTCTTTATTCCGGTGGTACTACCGGCACAACCAAGGGTATCGTACTGACCAATAAGAATTTCAACGCATTGGGTCAGCAGGTTATTGCGGCCAACCCCATGTTCCGCCCCGGTGATAAAATGCTGGCAGCCATGCCCATCTTCCACGGCTTCGGTCTGGGGGTATGCATCCATACCATGCTTACCCAGGGAGGACGGTGTATTCTGGTTCCCCGGTTCACGCCCAAGAGCTATGCCAAGGACCTTGTAAAAAACCGCTGCAACTTCATTGCCGGTGTCCCCACACTATATGAAGCATTGCTGCGGCTGCCGGATATGGAGGGCAAAGATCTGAGCTGCCTGAAGGGAGTGTTCTCTGGTGGCGACAGCCTTTCCGTAGAACTGAAAAAGAAATTGGACAAGTTTCTGTATGACCATAAAGCCTCCATCCAGGTCCGTGAGGGTTACGGCACCACGGAAACCGTCACTGCCTGCTGTCTAACACCCAGCCATATGTACAAGGAAGGCTCCATCGGTCTGCCATTCCCGGACACCTACATCAAGATCGTTACCCCCGGTACTGACCATGAGCTGCCATACGGTCAGGAAGGCGAGATCCTGCTTGCCGGTCCTACCGTGATGAAGGAATATATGCACCATCCGGATGAGACCGCCCAGACCCTGCAGAAGCATTCTGACGGG
>CAZHEG010000056.1:0-6984 GCA_964531435.1 uncultured Oscillospiraceae bacterium
GTGAACAAGCCCACCATGCTGGCTGACGCTCCCATGCTGCGGACCTATATCAACACCTACGACTCCAAGGATCACACCCTGGACGCGCTGGTGGATGCTCTGCTGACCGGCCCTGAGGCCTTCAAGGGCACTGACCCCATCGACAGCTACTGCGGCATGTGGGATACCCACATGTAATTGGAGGAAGAAATGTCTATTTTCGACTCTTTCGAGAAGAAGCACGATTATCTTGTATGTGTTGATTCCGATGGCTGCGTCATGGACACCATGAACTGCAAGCATTTTCATTGCTTCGGTCCCTGCATGGTGGCGGAATGGGGCCTGGATGAATGGATGGATGAGATTCTGGACCGCTGGAATGTGATCAATCTCTTCTCTATGACCCGGGGCATCAACCGTTTCAAGGGTCTTGCTATGGCCCTGGGGGAGATCAATGAGCACTATAAGCCCATCACCGGCATTGCCGCGCTGCAGCACTGGGCTGATACCGCCCCCGCGCTGAGCAATGACGGCGTTGCCAAGGCTGCCGCTGAGGCAGCCGATCCCGACGCAAAGCTGATCCTTCAGAAGGCGCTGAGCTGGTCCAAGGCCGTCAATGCTGCTATCGTGGAGCTGGATGAGGAACTGAAGGTTCCCTATGACGGAGCCAAGGAGGGTCTGGCCGCTGCCCACACCTTTGCGGATGTGGCAATGGTTTCTTCTGCCAACCGGGATGCCGTGGAAGAGGAGTGGGGCAAGTTTGGCCTGCTGGAGCATACCGATATCGTCCTGGCCCAGGACATCGGCTCCAAGGCACACTGCATCGCTGAAATGCTGAAGTTTGGCTACGATCTGGACAAGGTGCTGATGGTCGGCGATGCCCCCGGCGACAGTGACGCGGCTGAAAAGAACGGCGTCCACTACTATCCCATCCTCGTCAACCACGAGAAGGAAAGCTGGGAGGAGGCCATTGCCGTGGCCTTTGGCAAGCTCCGCTCCGGCGAGTATGCCCCCTATGGCGCGCAGAAGAAGCAGGAATTCCTGCACAATCTGGGCGGCTAAACGAAAAGGAATGGGCAGCCGGCCGGCTGCCCATTTTTGAATTCTGTTTGGAGGAGATTCTATGAACTATTTCCATATGTCAGTGCCGGGCCATGAGGAGGCCACTCTGGACGGTTATATTCTGGACTGTGACCTGTCCCTGGGGCAGTATGTAAACCGGCCTGCCATCGTTGTATGTCCCGGCGGCGGATATGTTTACTGCTCCCGGGCGGAGGGAGAGCCGGTAGCGATGGCTTACGCCGCAAGAGGCTTCCATACCTTTGTGCTGCGGTATTCCACCGGGTTCCAGGCTGCGGGATTTTCGCCCCTGGAGGAGGTATCCTGGGCGATCGGTTATATCCGGGAGCATGCCGACCAGTGGCATGTGGATCCGGAAAAGATCGTAACCTGCGGCTTCTCTGCCGGCGGACATCTGGCATTTTCTGCCGGACTGCTGGGTGAAAACAAACCCAATGCCATGATCCTGGGATATCCGGCCGCCTCTGCGCCCAATTATCCCGGGGCGGACTTTATGCTGAAACTCCTGACAGGCAAGGAGAAAGTCACCAACGAGGATGCTGTCCGGTTCGACCTGGTCTCCAAGATCACGAAGGACGCGCCGCCGGTGTTTGTTGTGGCAACGGCAGAAGACTTTCTGACAGGCATGGGCGCGCTGCCCATTGCACAAAAATACTGTCAGCTGGGGCTGCAGTATGAGCTGCATATTTTCCAGCACGGCCCTCATGGCTATTCCCTGGCAAATGAAACCACATCCGACGGGTCCTCCCGCTATATGAATGCTGCTTTTTCCCAGTGGCAGGGTCTCAGCGTGGAATGGCTGCACAAGGTGTTCGGCCCGCTGGAATATGTGGATAAGAACAACAGCAAGATGGGAAAATACCTGAAGGATCTGGGCCTGGAGCTGCCCGGCTTCTGATGAAAGAAGAGATCCCCCGGCCTGAAGCCGGGGGATCCGTGTTTTACAGGTGAGCCTTGATCTTCTCGATCATTTCGCTGTATTCGGCATCGGTCAGGTAGGTCTTGCCGGGGTTCATGGCGAAGGGAGTGCCCCACTCGAATTCGCCCTGATACTTGGGAACCAGATGGAAGTGCAGGTGGCAGCCGCCGTCGCCGTAGGCACCGTAGTTGACCTTGTCGGGATGGAAGGCAGCATGGATGGCCTTGGCAGCCTTGTCCACGTCGGCAAAGAAGGCATTGCGCTCCTCGTCGGAGATGTTGACCAGCTCGCTGACATGGTCCTTGTAGGCCACGATGACACGGCCGGGATGGCTCTGCTCCTTAAAAAGGATCAGCTGGCTGACGGACAGGTCGCAGATCTTGATGCCGAAGCCGGCCAGAATGTCGCCGCCCATGCAGTAGCCGCAGTTGCAATCTTTCATTGGAAATTCCTCCTAAAATATAATCTAATAATATTATACAATAAGACATGGGCAACTGCAAGCAAAAACATCAAAACTTGACAAATTTCAATTCTACTGTATACTTAAATCAAAGGGCAGTGTCTGCCAAATACATGATAAAGAGGTAATTGCAATGCTTGGTAAACCGATCGATTCCATTGGCTTTGTATCTCAGTTTGATCCCGAGATCGGCGCGATGATGCAGCGCGAGCTGACGCGCCAGGAGGATGGGCTGGAGCTGATCGCTTCTGAGAACTTCGCTTCTCCGGCAGTAATTGCTGCTATGGGCTCCGTACTGACCAATAAGTATGCTGAGGGACTTCCCGGAAAGCGGTATTATGGCGGCTGCCAGTATGTGGATGAGGTTGAGGAGCTGTGCATTCAGCGGGCGAAGGAGCTGTTCGGCGCGGAGTTTGCCAATGTTCAGCCCCACTCCGGTGCCCAGGCCAATGCCGCTGTTCAGCTTGCGCTGCTGAACCCCGGTGATACACTGATGGGCATGAGCCTTGCCAACGGCGGACACCTGTCCCATGGCAGCCCTGCCAACATTTCCGGCAAGTATTACAATGTGATCTCCTATGATGTGGATCATCAGACCGGTTTGATCGACTATGACCAGATCCGGGATCTTGCCAGAAAGAACAGCCCCAAGCTGATCATTGCCGGCGCGTCCGCTTATCCCCGCGCCATTGATTTCAGCATTTTCGCGGATATTGCCCACGAGGTCGGCGCCGTATTGATGGTGGATATGGCCCACATTGCAGGCCTTGTTGCCGGCGGCGTTCACCAGAACCCCGTGCCCTACGCGGACATCGTTACCACCACCACCCACAAGACCCTCCGCGGTCCCCGCGGCGGCCTGATCCTCGCCAAGGAGGAATATGCCAAGAAGCTGAATTCCGCCGTTTTCCCGGGCACCCAGGGCGGCCCGCTGGAGCATGTGATCGCGGCAAAGGCAGTTTGCTTCGGCGAGGCCCTGAAGCCCGAATTCAAGACCTATGCCCGCAACATCGTCAGCAACGCCAAGTCCATGGCAGCCTCGCTGCTGGAGGAGGGCTTTGATCTGATCACCGGCGGCACGGACAACCACCTGATGCTGGCGGACCTGCGTCCCCTGAACATCACCGGTAAGGAGCTGCAGACCCGCTGTGACGCCAATCACATCACCCTGAACAAGAACGCCATCCCCGGCGATCCCAAGCCCACCACCATCACCAGCGGCGTCCGCATTGGTACCGCGGCGGTGACCACTCGCGGCATGGGTGAGGCAGAGATGAAGCAGATCGCTCACTGCATCGCGCTGACTGCCCGGGACTTTGAGGGCACCCAGCAGGAAGTCCGGGATACCGTCGCCGATATCTGCGCCCGCTTCCCTCTGTACAAGTAACGAAAAATGATTATGGCAGACACCCATTTGGGTGTCTGCCATTTTTTTATAAAAGAATGTAAACGATCAGATAGGCGGCGCAGAGGAGTCCCACGATCGCCAGTGTGGGCAGCAGCATGAAGCCCATGGCATCAAAGAAGGTGCGAAGCTTTTCGCTCATGGGAGCGGAGTAGCGCAGGGGCTTGCTGTGCTTATTGTCGGCAGGAGGGGTGTATCCCTTGCCGCTGATACCCGACATATCCGCAATGGTGCGGCCGTCGTCCACCCAAACGATCTTTTCCTTTTTCTTTGCCATCAGCCTTCCTCGTCAAGCAGGTGGCAGGCGGCGAAGTGACCGGGCTTGTGCTCCCGGTATTCCGGCGTGACATGCTTGCAAACTTCCTTGGCGTAGGGGCAGCGGGTGTGGAACCGGCAGCCCTTGGGAGGATTGGCGGGGGAAGGAATGTCGCCGCTGAGGACGATGCGGTTCATCTTCTCGTCAGGATTGGGGTTGGGAATTGCGGAGAACAGGGCCTTGGTGTAGGGGTGGAGGGGATCGCTGAAGATATCCTCCTTGGTGCCGTACTCCATCATAGCGCCCAGGTACATGACAATGATCTTGTCAGAGATGAACTTGACCACAGACAGGTCGTGGGAGATGAACAGGTAGGTCAGACCCATTTCCTTCTGCAGCTTCTTCAGCAGGTTGATGATCTGTGCCTGAATGGAAACGTCCAGTGCGGACACCGGCTCGTCACAGACCACAAGCTCGGGATTGACGGAAAGGGCACGGGCGATGCAGATGCGCTGGCGCTGGCCGCCGGAGAACTCGTGGGGGTAGCGCTCGTAATAGTAATCCCGCAGACCGCACTTGTCCATCAGCTCCAGGACGTAATCCCGGACCTGATCCTCGGGAACGATCTTGTGGACCTCCACAGGCTCCGACAGGATGCCGCCCACGGTAGAACGGGGAGGCAGGGAAGAGTAGGGGTCCTGGAAAATGATCTGCATCTGGGTCCGGATGGGCCGCATCTGGGCTTTTGAGTAGGAGGCGATATCTTTTCCCTTGAAAAAGATCTGGCCGCCGGAGGGCTCGTGGAGCTTCAGAATGGAACGGCCCATGGTGGTCTTGCCGCAGCCGGATTCGCCGACGATACCAAGAGTTTCTCCGGGCATCAGCTTGAAGGAAACATCGTCAACAGCCACCAGCTCCCGGGTCACCTTGCCGGTGAGGGTCTTTTCGATGGGGAAGCACTTGCGCAGGTGGCGCACCTCCAGAAGAGCATCGGGATCGGGCGGAAGCAGCTTGTCCTCTTCGATCTGCTTTGCGCGGCGGGCTGCCTCCTCCGCGGAGATGGCAGCATCGTCGTAAATGATCTCATTATCCATTGCTGTTATCCTCCGTGTACAGGTGGCAGGCCACGTAATGGGTGGGGCTGACCTGAATCAGCTCCGGATAATCACCGGCGCACTTGGCGCAGCTGCTGCCGCAGCGCTCCCGGAAATAGCAGAAGGAGGGCATATTTACGGGGTTGGGCACGTTGCCGGGGATATTGAACAGAGTGTCGTCCTTGGTATTCAGGGTGGGCTTGGACTTCTGCAGGCCGATGGTGTAGGGGTGCATGGGATTGTGGAAGATCTCCTGCACGGTGCCCTTCTCGATGACACGGCCGGCATACATGACCACCACATAGTCAGCCATTTCCGCGATGATGCCCAGGTCGTGGGTGATGAGCAGGATGGAGCCGTCCATCTTCTGCTTCAGGTCACGGAGCAGGTCTAGAATTTGGGCCTGGATGGTGACGTCCAGAGCGGTGGTGGGCTCGTCCGCAATGATCAGGCGGGGGTTGCAGGCCAGGGCCATGGCGATCATGACACGCTGGCGCATACCGCCGGACAGCTCATGGGGGAAGGAGTGGTAGACGTGGCCCGGGTCTGCAATGCCAACCAGGCTCAGCATTTCCAGAGACTTGGCCTTTGCCTTCTCCTTGGTTGCGCCGGGGACGTGGGTCAGGGTTACCTCGTCCAGCTGGTTGCCGATGGTAAAGACAGGGTTGAGGGAAGTCATGGGCTCCTGGAAGATCATGGCGATCTGGCGGCCCCGGACACGGTGGATCTCGGAAATGGGCATATTGGCAATGTCCAGCACCTTATCCTCCATCTGGCAGATGGGGGCGCCGTTTTCATCGGTTTCACCGGTGGGGATGGTGTTTCCCTTGGCATCGCGCTTGTATTCGTGGGACTGGAAGCGGATCTGGCCGGAGCAGATCTGGCCCTGGGGGGCCTGGAGGAGCTGCATGATGGACATGCTGGTGACGCTCTTGCCGCAGCCGGATTCGCCGACAACGCCCACGGTGGCGTTCTTGGGAACGTCAAAGGAAACGCCGTTGACAGCCTTTACAATGCCCTGATCGGTGAAGAAATAGGTGTGCAGGTCCTCGATTTCCAGGATGTTGGCGGGATCCTTCATCTCGGTGACGAATTCACTTTCGTCCGCCTTGCGGTGCTTCCGCTTTTCCAGTGCCATCATGGTTTTCGCGTTTTCTTTGGCAATGGCGCGGACTTCCTTGCCGGAAAGGTATCTGGAATTTTTCTTTTCGGCCATGGCTTATCTCCTCATTTTGGGGTCGAGGGCGTCACGCAGTCCGTCGCCGACAAAGTTGAAACCAAGAACGGCAAGGATGATGCACACGCCGGGAGGGCCCCAGACGTTGAAATAGTTCTGCAGGATGTTCTGATCCTCGGCAACAATGTTGATCATGGTACCCCAGGCGGCATATTCCTCGGGAGCGCCCAGGCCCAGATAGGACAGGGAAGCCTCGTAAAGGATCATGCTGCCGAGACTCAGGGTCATGGTGACGATCAGCTGGGGCAGAACATTGGGAATCAGGTGCTTGAAGATCTTTCTGCCGGTGGAGTAGCCCATGGCCTCCGCCGCTACCATGTATTCCTGCTCCCGCAGAGAAAGAATCTGGCCGCGGACAAGCCGGGCGGTGCCCGACCAGGAGATCAGGGTCAAAAATCCCATCAGGTAGTAGATCTTATACTTCAGGTCGATGCCGGCAGAGTCGATGAGGGTGCCGACGATCAATAGAATCGGGAAGCCGGGCAGACACATCAGAATGTCACAAAGACGCATGATGATGTTGTCAATGGCCTTACCGAAGTAGCCGGCGA
>CAZHEG010000057.1:0-6897 GCA_964531435.1 uncultured Oscillospiraceae bacterium
GGCTTCGCCTTGGTCGGGATGACAACGCTTGTGGTAACCGTAAGATAAACTGAAAATTGCCCCCCAAAAAATATATTAAGGGCGCGTCTTGCGACGCGCCCGGGGGTCATTCTTCCTCAGCGGTGTAGAAATGGGTGGAGTAGTACTCCGTCCGTTTTCCCAGCTCGGTACAGAAGGCGGAGTAACCGAATTCCTCGATCATGGTAGCCCGGTCGGAGAACAGGTTGACACCGAAGCCAAGCTTATCCCCCTCAATGGTGCAGCCCAGGGCGGCCAGGGTAGTGGGGAACATATCCAGGGAGCTGAACTGGCGGTTGGTGGTGCTGCTTGCCTCCACGGCGGAATTGATGAAGCAGTTGTAGCCGTGGCGGACGTAGCCATCTTCCACAGCCCGGCTGAAATACCCCGAGTCCATGGAGAAGTGGTCGCCGGTGATGATCACGGTGGTGTTTTCATAGAAGTCCTGCTCCATGATCCACTCCACGAAGGCGTACACCTGGGCGCTGGAGCAGGCGATGGCGTTCTCGTAGCTTTCCTCGTAGGTGCTGCCGCATAGGGCGCAGGTATAGCCGCCGATGTGGTGGGTATCCACAGTGAGGGTGGTGAAAGCGAAGGGCTGATCCATTTCCGCGAGCTTCAAAAGCTCCTGCTTGGCGTATTCAAACAGGTGCAGATCCTCCATGCCCCACCAGACGAAATAGTCCTTGGGAACGATGCCGTCCTTCCGGGCGGTGTAGAGGTCATAGATCTTGTCCACCTGGTGGGTGGAGAAATAGGTGGAGCGTCCGCCGAAGCTGGCGCTGGAGCCCACCATCAGGGCCTGGTAGTAGCCCGCGTCCCGGAGGATGTTATTGATGGAGGTCAGGCCGGGCAGGAACACGCCCTCCTTGCCGTAGCCGTTCTGCCAGTCGGAGACGTCGCTGGGGGTGATCAGGGGAACGCCTGCGGTCTGGGCCACCATGGCACCCACCGTCCAGCTGGCACCGGGCACCTCCACCAGGCCGCCAATTCCGTCGCTGTGAGAAAAATTGGTGTAGGTGGAGGCAAGCTCGTACAGCTCCGGGATCAGGCAGGTCTGCATGGCACCGCCCTGCTCCGTGGACAGGTAGCTGGTCTCCATGGATTCCAGATAGATATAGATCAGGTTCCGCTTTTCCTCGGGGAAGGTGATCTGCACCGTATTGGGGTCTACATATTCGTTTTCGTAAAGCTCCGTCAGCTGGAGCATGCCGTGTACATACTGGACAAGGCCCACGTTGACGGCAGACCAGCAAACCAGAACGATGCACAGCACCATGCTGATGACGCGGCAGAGCTTCCGGGCGGGCAGCCACTTGATCCGCTTCGGGGCGAACATCAAAAATGCGGTCAGGGCAGTGCAGAGGACGGTGGGGATGACGGCTTTGGTGATAAAGGTGGCCACCAAGCCGCTTTGGGTGCCGCCCATGCCGCCGAAGAGGGTGTAAAGCACGGAATCGAAGCCCGTATCGCCGTAGACATCGGTATAGAAGATCACGGCGAAAAAGCACAGATATGAGATCAGGCACACCAGGGTCAGCACTGCGGCGCTGACGATCCTGCCGGTGCGCTTTTTTGCGGTTTTGGTATTCATGTCGCGAACAGTCCTTTGCGATGAAATTTCCATGTGGCAATTATAATTCGGATGTCAATGAAAATCAATGGCTGATCAATTAAGACTTTATGAAAATTACAAAGAGGTAAAATTTGCAGTTGTGCAATCGTGGGAAATCTGTTACAATGTGGATAGCTATACGTTAACATAAATGGAGTTGAATGATATGAGTGAATACCGCCGCCCCAAGGGCGCAGATAAAAACCGCCGTGCCGACCGCTATGCCCAGCGCAACGATGCCGTGGAAGAGGTGGAGGGCCAGCTGGAGGGCCGCAACGCCCTGCAGGAGGCTCTGAAGGCGGGCCGCACCATCGATAAGGTCTTTGTTGCCGACGGCGACACCGACAAGGGCCTGCAGCGCCTGGCTGCCCAGGCGAAGGAGGCCGGTGCCGTCATCGTGCCCGTTGACCGGCGCAAGCTGGATCAGATGTCCACCACCCATTCCCATCAGGGCATCATCGCCCTGGCTGCCGCCCATTCCTACTATACCATCGATGACATTCTGGAGGAGGCTGCAGCCCGGGGAGAAGCACCGCTGATCGTCATTTGCGATGAGCTTTCCGACCCCCATAATCTGGGTGCCATTATGCGAAGCGCGGAGTGCGCCGGTGCCCATGGCATCATCATCCCCAAGCGCCGCAGCGTGGGCCTGACCGCCACGGTGGCCAAGGCATCTGCCGGCGCGGTGGAGTATATGAAGGTGGCCCGGGTCACAAACATCAACAATGCCATCAATGAGCTGAAGGAAAAGGGCGTATGGATCTACGGCACCGCTGCCGAGGGCTCCATCCCCATGTACAAGGCTGACCTCACCGGCCCCGCCGCCATCGTCATCGGAAACGAGGGTGACGGCATGAGCCAGCTGGTCCGCAAGAACTGTGATGTTATGGTCCACATTCCCATGAAGGGCCGGATCTCTTCGCTGAACGCTTCCGCCGCCGCGTCGATTCTGCTCTATGAGGCTGTTCGACAGAGACAGTAAGGAGAAACCCTATGGATGATAGAGAACTGAATTTGCCGCAGGAGGATCTCGACCTGGACGCCATTATGAGGGAGTTCGGTGATCCGGAGGCGGCGAAGGAGGATGAGGATGTCCGCATCTGGGATGGCGTGATACCGGAAAATGTCACGCCCACAGTCCCGGAGGATACCGTCCGGCTGGATGACGTGGCGAGAGTGGCCCGCAGCCTGGACAGGGCGGAATCCGATGACACCGTCCGCTTCACTCCGGTGGGGCAGGAGGAGCGGGTGTATGTCCCCCGCAAAATGCCGGAACCGCCGAAGAAGGCTGAGCCTTTCTCGGAAAAGTGGGAGCCGGAATACGACGACCCCATCGCCGACTATGTTCCGCCGGAGCCCATTGTGTTCCGCCCCAAGAACCGTCTGCGGGAGCTGAAAAAGAAGCTGATCGAAGGGCCGGAGCGCCGGTATTACGAGCTGGAGGAAATGGGCCTGGGCAAGCTTCAGGCGGTGATCTTCCTGAGCCTGCTGGTGACCCTGATCGCCGTGGGCGCCGTGATCCTCTACGAGCTGGAGCTGGTGGGCGCGGACCGGATGCGGCTGATGGTTTTCGGCCAGATCCTGACTCTGCTGATCGCCTGTATGCTGGGCAGCTATCAGCTGCTGCGGGGCATCGGCGGCCTGTTCAAGGGCCGCATCGGGCCGGATACGCTGCTGCTTTTCAGCTTTCTGGCCTGCTGCGCGGACGGCATCCTCTGCCTGCAGCAGCTTCGTGTACCCTGCTGCGCGGCATTCTGCCTCCATGTGACCATGTCCTTGTGCGCGGAATATCAGAAACGGAAAACGGAAATGGCCCAGATGGACACCATGCGAAAAGCCGTGCGGCTGGACGGACTGGTGCTGGAGCCTGATTATTACGAGGGCCGCCCCGGCTACCTGCGCTGCGAGGGCCAGGTGGAGGACTTCATGGATCACTATGATCTGCCCTCCGGCCCGGAGAAAGCCCTTTCCGTATACTGCATCATCGCTCTGTTCCTGAGTCTGGCCTGCGGCGGCTTCGCCTGGTGGCAGCAGGGGCTGAGCATGGGCCTGCAGGCATTCAGCGCGGCACTGCTTGTTGCGGTGCCTGCCAGCACCCACGTGGTGCTGAGCCGCCCCGCGGAGCTGCTGCAGCGCCGGCTGAAAAAGCACGGCAGCGTCATCTGCGGCTGGCAGGGCGTATTGGGCCTGTGCCGTCCCGCGGTATTCCCTCTGACGGACCGGGATCTGTTCCCCGCGGGCTCTGCAAAGCTCAACGGCGTGAAATTCTACGGCGACCGCAATCCGGACGATGTGGTGGCCTATGCCGCGGCGTTGATCGGTGCCGACGGCGGATCCATGGCTCCGCTGGTGCAGCAGCTGCTGGAAAGCCGCAGCGGCTACCATTATGACGCCACCCAGCTGCAGAGCTATCCGGAGGGCATCGGCGGCATCGTGGACGGTGAAGCGGTGCTGGCGGGAAGCCTGACCTTCATGCAGAACATGGGCGTGGATATGCCCAAGGGCACCAAGGTCAACCAGGCGGTGTATGTCGCCATTGACGGCTGTCTCAGCGGCGTGTTTGCCGTTACATATTCCAAGGTCAAATCCTCTGCCGTGGGCCTTGCCACCTTGTGCTCCTACCGCCGGCTGACCCCGGTGATGGTGACCGGCGACTTCATGCTCACCGACAGCTTCCTCCGGGGCAAATTCGGTGTCAACACCCGTCGTATCGCCTTTCCCAACCGGGCGGTCCGGGCAGAGCTGGCCCAGCGGGAGGCAGACGGCGAGAATGTCGCCCTGGCCATGACCACCCAGGAGGGTCTTGCGGGCATGGCCTATGCGGTGACCGGCTCCCGGGCCCTGCGCAGCAGCTGCGTGGCGGGTACGGTGGTCCACATCCTGGGAGGCGTTCTGGGTCTGGCGATCGTTGCCGCCCTGGTGGCGGTGAAGGCGGACTATCTGCTGACCCCCGGTAATATCCTGCTGTATCAGCTGGTATGGATGATTCCCGGCTGGCTGATCTCCGAATGGACAAGATCTGTATAATTTTTCGCGCCTGCCGGTCTGGCAGGCGCGATTTTTATGCCCTGTGGCCTTTGTGAATTTTTGCCGATATTCCTAGGCTGAAGGGAAAAAACGGTTTTTTTCTAATCATTCTGACGAAAATTGCCGGAGGAGTACACGATAGGGCCCTTTTTGCTTGACAAATACCGGAAAAAGTACTATTCTTTAAGGGTATGTGGATTCTGGGGGAGTATATTGTGTCCCCGGAAAGGATCCGAGAATACCATAGAAGGAGACATTGCCATGCGTGAAAGCGGCGTTCTGATGCATATCACATCTCTGCCCGGCCCCTGCGGTGTAGGAACCATGGGTGCCAATGCCTTTGCGTTTGTTGATTTTCTGAAAAAAGCCGGACAGCATTACTGGCAGATCCTGCCCCTGACCCCCACCGGCTACGGCGACTCCCCCTACCAGTCCTGCTCTACATATGCAGGCAACTATTATCTGATCGATCTTCCGCTTCTGGTGGAGGAGGGACTTCTCAAGTCCGAGGAAATCACCGCCATCGACTGGTGCAGCCGGTCTGATAAGGTGGATTTCGGCACCCTGTACAATAACCGTACCAAGGTGCTGCGGATCGCTTACAGCCGCTTTACTGCCTGGGACGCGCTGGACCATTTCTGCAAAGAGAACAGCCACTGGCTGCCGGACTTCGCGCTGTATATGGCGCTGAAGGGCAAGTACCAGGGCAAGTGCTGGAGCGAATGGGACGACGGCGTGAAATTCCGCCGGGAAGAGGCGATGGCCGGGGCAAGGCAGGAGCTGAAGGAGGAGATCCGGTTCTACACCTTCGTGCAGTACCTGTTCAGCCGCCAGTGGAGCGCCCTGCGCAGCTATGCCCACGAGAACGGCATCCGCATCATCGGCGATGTGCCCATTTATGTTCCATACGACTCTGCCGACGTCTGGAAGGATCCCGCGTTCTTCCAGCTGGACAGCGACCTGAAGCCCACCGCTGTGGCGGGCTGCCCCCCCGATGCTTTCTCGGAGGACGGTCAGCTGTGGGGCAACCCCTTGTACCGCTGGGATGACCTGGCTGCCGACGGCTACCGCTGGTGGCTGGACCGCCTGAACGCGGCGGGAAAGCTGTACGATGTGATTCGCATCGACCATTTCCGTGGCTTTGAGGCCTACTGGTCCGTTCCCTACGGCGATACCACTGCCCGGGGCGGCAAGTGGATCAAGGGACCCGGCATGGACTTCATCGGCACGGTGAAGGAAAAAATGCCCCAAATGTGCTTCATCGCGGAGGATCTGGGCTTCCTGACCCAGGAGGTGCTGGATCTGCGGGATGCCTCCGGATACCCCGGCATGAAGGTCCTGGGCTTTGCCTTTGACTCCCGGGAGCCTTCCGACTACCTGCCCTACAACTACCCCCGGAATTCAGTGTGCTACACCGGTACCCATGACAACATGACCATGCGCCAGTGGTTCGATACCGCCTCAAGCGATGCCGTTGCATACGCCAAAGAGTATATGAACCTGACAAATGAGGAAGGATATGTCTGGGGCACCGTCCGCACCGCCTCCAGCAGCGTATCCGACCTGTGCATCCTGCTGATGCAGGATCTGATGGATCTTGGCGCGGAAGCCAGAATGAATTTCCCCGGGACCCAGTCCAGCGCCAACTGGACCTGGCGGGCCGGTAAGGACTGCATGGATCCTGACCTGGCGAAAAAGCTGTACGACCTGACCAAATTGTACGGCCGCCTTTAATCAACATTATTTCCACTATAAAGAATGGAGTTTTAATATCATGAGTTACGATTGTCTGAGCATTGTGAAGTGGACGGAGGCCCAGCTGAAGTACACCTATGACGTGTCCTTGAAGGAAGCCACCCCCCAGGAGCTGCATGAGGCCCTGGGCCAGGCTGTTATGATGGCCATTTCCGACAACTGGAACCATTCCAAGCACACCCGTATGCCCGAGCGCAAGGCTTACTATATTTCTGCCGAGTACCTGATCGGCCGTCTGGTTTATTCCAACCTGTTCAACCTGGGCATCCTGGATGAGATGAAGCAGCTGTTTGCCGAGCGGGGTGTGGATCTTGCCGTTCTGGAGGACATCGAGGACGATGCCCTGGGCAACGGCGGTCTGGGCCGTCTGGCTGCCTGCTTCCTGGATTCCGCTGCAAGCTGCAACCTGCCCCTGAGCGGCTACGGCCTGCGCTACAAGTTCGGCCTGTTCAAGCAGCGCTTTGACGGCAACGGCAGCCAGG
>CAZHEG010000058.1:0-6882 GCA_964531435.1 uncultured Oscillospiraceae bacterium
GACCCTCACGCAGCAGATTGATGCCCACCAGAACGTCGAATTTCGCCATCCGCAGATCCCGGATGATCTCCATGCGTTCCATGGCGCCGATGTCCGAGTGCATATACCGCACCCGGATGCCTGCCTTTTGCAGGTACACCGTCAGATCCTCCGCCATTTTCTTGGTCAGCGTGGTCACCAGAACCCGCTCATTCCGGGCCGTCCGGGCATTGATCTCACCGATCAGATCGTCGATCTGACCCTCAATGGGCCGCACCTCCACCTCCGGATCCAGCAGGCCCGTGGGGCGGATCACCTGCTCCACCGTCTGTCCGGACCGGGTCCGCTCATACTCGGCAGGGGTGGCGGAAACATAGATCACCTGATTGATCTTGCTGTCGAACTCCTGGAAATTCAGGGGCCGGTTGTCATAAGCCGAGGGCAGCCGGAAGCCGTAATTCACCAGGGCATCCTTTCGGCTGCGGTCGCCGGCATACATGGCCCGGCACTGGGGGAGCGTCACATGGCTCTCATCAATGAACATGAGAAAATCATCAGGGAAATAATCCAACAGCGTTGTGGGGGGCGAGCCCGGCGCCCGGCCCTGGATCACCCGGGAATAGTTTTCGATGCCGTTGCAGAAGCCGATCTCCGTCAGCATCTCAATGTCGTAGGCCGTCCGCTGGGCGATGCGCTGTGCCTCGATCAGCTTGTCCTGAGCCCGGAACCATGCCACCTGCTCGTCGCATTCCCGCTGGATCTCCAGCATCGCCCGCTGCAGCTTGTCCCTGGATGCCACATAATGGCTGGCAGGATAGATGGCCACGTGGTCCAGATACCGCTCCGCCATGCCCGATACCGCGTTGATCTCACTGATGCGGTCGATCTCGTCGCCGAAAAATTCGATGCGGATGGCTTTCCCCGCCCAGTACGCGGGATAAACCTCCAGAGTATCTCCCCGGACCCGGAACTTGTTTCTGGAGAAATCCAGGTCATTTCGCTCGTAACGAATCTCCGTCAGCTTGCGTAGAATGTCATCCAGGGGCCGCTCCTGCCCCACCCGCAGGGAGATCACCATGCTCTTGTAATCGATGGGGTCGCCCAGTCCGTACAGACAGCTGACGGAGGATACCACGATCACGTCCCGCCGCTCAAACAGCGCGGAGGTGGCGCTGTGGCGCAGGCGGTCGATCTCCTCGTTGACGGAGGCATCCTTCTCGATGTAGGTATCCGTGTGGGCAATATAAGCCTCGGGCTGATAGTAATCGTAGTAGGAAATAAAATATTCCACCGCGTTATTCGGGAAAAACTCCCGGAATTCGGAGCAGAGCTGGGCCGCCAGGGTCTTGTTGTGGGCAAGTACCAGGGTGGGCCGGTTCAGCTTTTCTATGACCGAGGCCATGGTGAAGGTCTTGCCGGAGCCGGTCACGCCCAGCAGTGTCTGCTCCCGCAGGCCCCAATCGACGCCGTTTGCCAGCGCGGTGATGGCCTCCGGCTGGTCGCCGGAGGGCTTGTATTCGGAAACCAGTTGAAATCGGTCCATCCTGTCCTCCTTTACAGCACCGCGCACATATCCGGACGGTACATCCCGGACTGGGCCATCGATACAAAATCCTCATCCGCCACCACGATGTGATCCACCAGTTGGATCTCCACGGCGGCAAGGGCCCTGCCAATTCGCTGGGTGGTGCAGACATCCTCATCCGACGGCAGGGCGATGCCGCTGGGATGATTGTGGGCCAGGATCACAGAGGTGGCATTGGCCGCCAGTGCCAGCTCCACCACCTTACGGGGCGGAACGGAGGCAGAATTCACGCTGCCCTCCGATACCTCCTTGCAGCAGATAACCTTGCATTTGGCATCCAGACACAGCAGCATCACAGTTTCATTGCGCCGGTTGCAGAAAAAGGGCAGCAAATATTGTCCGCACTGCTCCACGGTGGTGAGGATGATGGGGCGGGTGCTCCGGTTCACCTGATAGTACCGCGCAAGATCGTTGATAAAGGCGATGAAGGTAGCGGCGCTGTCCCCAATTCCCGGCACCTTTTTCAGCTCGGAGGCAGGCGCCTCCAGCACCCCGGATACACTGCCGAACTTTTTCAGCAGAGCATGGGCGATGCCGTTGGTATCCTGTCGGGGGATGCAGTAAAACAGCAGCAGCTCCAGCACCTGGTGGGGCTCAAAATTATCCAGGCCTTCCCTGCGGAACCGGTCTCTCAGCCGCTCCCGGTGTCCATCATGAATCGACATATTTTTCACCTCATTATAACGTTTGGCTTGCTATTTCGTGCTTTTTCCGATAGAATAATAAAAAGTCGAAACCTGCCGAAATCAGGCACGAAAGTTTCGGAAAAATCTGCGCATGATATGCCGTGAGGAGGAACATCATGGAAAACACAGAAGATAAGGTTACACTGCTGCAAGAGATCGATGCTCCCGCGTTTTTCGTTCAGGACGGCATCATCACCGCCGTGAACTATTCCGCCCAACAGCGGTTCGTTCAGCCCGGCACACCCATCGCGCCCATGCTGGTCACCGGACAGGAGGAATATTCCGCCTTCAGCGGCCTATGCCTGTACCTGACCGTCAAAATCAACGAGATCCACTGCGCCATGCGGGTGACCTGGGTGGGCGATACCCACCTGTTTGTCATGGAGCAGGATGAGGATCAGGCGGAGCTGCAGTCCATGGCACTGGCAGCCCAGGCCCTGCGCGCTCCCCTTTCCAACGTGATGACGGTGGCGGACCGGCTGTTCCCCCTGAGCTGCTTTGACGATGACCCCCAGGCCCAGGATCAGATCGCCCGGATCAACAAGGGTCTTTACCAGATGCTGCGCATCATCTGCAACATGTCCGATGCTTACAGCTACAGCCAGGGTGTCCTTGCCCGGACGGAGATCCGGGAGATCGGCTCCCTTGTGGAGGAAGCCTTCGCCCGGAGCGCCGAGCTCATCGCCTGCACCGGGATCAAGCTGCGCTATTCCGGCCTGCAGCGGGCCGTCTATACCCTGGTGGATGCCCAGGGGCTGGAGCGGGCCATCAGCAATATTTTGTCCAACGCGGTGAAATTCTCACCCCGGGACGGCACCATCGACGCCAGCCTGACCCTCCGGGGCCGTATGCTGTACCTGACGGTGCAGAATGCCGGCTCCGGCATCCCCGAGCCCCTGAAGGCCAGCATTTTCAGCTATTACAAGCGCCAGCCCGGCTTCACGGACACCCGCTTCGGCATCGGGCTTGGCATGGTGCTGATCCGCCAGACGGCAGCCGCCCACGGCGGCACGGTGCTGCTGGAGCAGGGCCAGGACTTCGGCCTGCGTCTGACCATGACCCTCCCGGTCCGTCAGAGCTCCGACACCGTCCGCAGCCCCATGATCCACATCGATTACGCGGGAGGCCGGGACCATCGGCTCATCGAGCTTTCCGACTGCCTGCCCCCCGAGCTGTACAAACGGGAAAACATCAATTAAGCAATGGAGCGCCGCGCCTGCGGCGCTCTTTTTTACAGGTATGCCTTGAGATACCGTCCGGTATAGCTCCCGGGGTTCGCCGCGACCTCCTCAGGGGTGCCGCTGGCAACCACGGTTCCGCCGCCGTCGCCGCCCTCGGGGCCAAGGTCGATGATGTGGTCCGCCACCTTGATGACGTCCAGATTGTGCTCGATCACCAGCACCGTATTTCCCGCATCCACAAGCTGCCGCAGCACCTCGATGAGCTTGTGCACATCCGCCGCGTGGAGTCCCGTGGTAGGCTCGTCCAGCACATAGATGGTCCGGCCGGTGGACACCCGGGAAAGCTCGGTGGCCAGCTTCACCCGCTGGGCCTCGCCGCCGGAGAGGGTGGTGCTGGACTGGCCCAGCTTCACATAGCCCAGACCCACATCCACCATCGTCTCCACCTTTCGGCGGATCTTCGGCAGGTTCTCAAAGAAGCCCACCGCTTCCTCCGCCGTCATATCCAGGACCTGGGAGATATTCTTGCCCTTATACTGCACTTCCAGAGTCTCCCGGTTGTACCGGGCACCCCGGCATACCTCGCAGGGCACATACACATCCGCCAGGAAATGCATCTCGATCTTCACAAGGCCATCGCCCGCACAGGCTTCGCACCGGCCGCCCTTCACATTGAAGCTGAACCGCCCCGGGCCGTAGCCCCGGACCTTTGCGTCATTGGTGGAGGCGAACAGCTCCCGGATGTCGTTGAACAGGCCTGTATACGTGGCAGGATTGCTGCGGGGAGTCCTGCCGATGGGGCTCTGGTCAATGTCAATGACCTTGTCCAGATGCTCCATGCCCTCCACGCAGCGGCAGGCGCCGGGCCGTACCCGGGCATGGTTCAGCTTACCAAGCAAAGTTTTATTCAGCACCTCTCCCACCAGGCTGGACTTGCCGGAGCCGGACACGCCGGTGACGCAGGTCAGGGTACCCAGAGGGATGGATACGTCGATATTCTTCAAATTATTCTCCGTCGCGCCCCGAACGGTCAAAACCTGTCCGTTTCCGCCGCGGCGGGCGGAGGGCACGGGAATCTTCTTCACACCGGAAAGGTACTGACCCGTCACGGACCGGGGATTGCTGACGATCTCCTCCAGGGTGCCTGCCGCCACGATCTCACCGCCGTGGCTGCCCGCGCCGGGGCCCACATCCACAATAAAGTCGGCGGCCCGCATGGTGTCCTCGTCGTGCTCCACCACGATCAGGGTGTTGCCCTGATCCCGCAGCTGCTTCAACGTGCCCAGCAGCTTGTCATTGTCCCGCTGGTGCAGGCCGATGGAGGGCTCATCGAGAATATACAGCACGCCCATCAGGGAGGAGCCGATCTGGGTCGCCAGCCGGATTCGCTGGCTCTCGCCGCCGGAGAGGGTGCCGGCAGACCGGGTCAGGGTCAGGTAACTCAGACCCACATCCTTCAAAAATCTCAGCCGGGACTTGATCTCCCGAACGATCTGCTCGGCGACCAGGGCCATATTGCCCTCCAGATGGAGATTCTCCATAAATTCCAGTTCCCGGTCAATGCTCAGCTCGCAGAACTCCATGATGCCCATTCCGCCCACGGTCACGGCCCGGGCGATGTCCGAAAGCCGCTGACCGCCGCAATGGGGGCAGGGCGCGCTGGACATGCATTCCTCCAGCTCCTTCCGGGCGGCGTCGGACTGGGTCTCCCGAAAGCGCCGGGAAACATTGTTCATAATGCCCTCAAAGGGCTGCTCCAGCACGCCCATACCGTTGCCCCGGTTATAGGTCATGCGCAGCTTCTCCGTTCCGGTGCCGTAGAGGATCACCTTTACCGCCTCCTCCGGCAGCTCCCCAAAGGGAACGTTCAGGGAGAAGTGGTACTTCTGCGCCAGCGCCTCAAAATACATCCGGAATACGCTGTCGGTCCGGGCACTGCTCCAGCCGGACACCTGAATGGCGCCGTCCAGAATGGATTTCGACTGATCCGGCACCACCAGCTCCGGATCCGCCACAAGCTGGAAGCCCAGGCCGGTGCAGTGGGGGCAGGCACCGGCGGGATTGTTGAAGGAAAACATTCTCGGCTCCAGCTCCGTCAGGCTGATGCCGCAGTCCTCGCAGGCATAGTTCTGGGAAAAACTCAGCTCCTCCCCGGTGGAAGGCAGAGAAATGGTCACCAGGCCGCCGGAATGGACGCAGGCAGTTTCGATGGAGTCCGTCAGGCGGCGGCGCAGCCCCTCCTTCAGCACCAGGCGGTCCACCACCAGATCGATGCTGTGCTTCTTGTTCTTTTCCAGACGGATCTCCTCCGTCAGGTCATACAAAATGCCGTCCACCCGCACCCGGGCGAAGCCCTGCTTCCGGGCGTCCTCGAACACCTTCAGGTGCTCGCCCTTCTTTCCCCGGATCACCGGGGAAAGGACCACAAACCGGGTGCCCATACCCAGGGCCTCCACCCGGTCCACGATCTGGTCAATGGTCTGGCGGGCGATCTCTTTTCCGCACTTCGGGCAGTGGGGAATGCCCACCCGGGCCCACAGAAGGCGCAGATAGTCATAAATTTCCGTCACGGTTCCCACCGTGGAGCGGGGATTTTTGGAGGTGGTCTTCTGGTCGATGGAAATGGCGGGAGAAAGACCGTCGATGGAGTCAACATCCGGCTTGTCCATCTGTCCCAAAAACTGCCGGGCGTAGGAGCTGAGGCTCTCCACATACCGCCGCTGGCCCTCGGCGTAGATGGTGTCAAAGGCCAGGCTGGACTTGCCGGAGCCGCTGAGTCCGGTAAACACCACCAGCTTATCCCGGGGAATGGTCAGATCCACGTTTTTCAGATTGTTCTCTCTGGCGCCTTTGATGATGATTCTGTCGTTCATAGGGCCCTCCTGCGGTAAAAATCTTATTGTTTATTATACCACATTCCGACCTGTCACACAAGATATTTTTCAAACAAAATTTCGCGTTGCCTTCCCCACGCCCCTTTGCCCCACCCGGAGGGGCTATCGTCGCTTTGCCCGAATAAACTGTCGGAATTTTCCTTTTTTTGGGCGTTATTTTGCCAATACGGGTGTTGCTTTTTTGCCATATACAATGCTATAATAGAGCTGTAAATTTTCCCGTCTGGGCTGTAAAGATAAATAAATATTAAAAAGTGAGGTATTCTAACGATGATTGCTTACGGTGAAAACATCCAGGTTTTCTGTGGCAACTCCAACCCCAAGTTCGCTGAGACCATTTGCAAGGAGCTCGGCATCGACATGGGTAAGGCTACTGTCAAGCACTTTGCCGACGGTGAAGCTTCCGTTTCTCTGGAAGAAACTGTCCGCGGTGCCGACGTTTTCCTGATTCAGTCTACCTGCAAGCCCGTCAATGACCATCTCATGGAGCTGTTGGTCATGATCGACGCATGCCGCCGCGCTTCCGCCGGCCGGATCACTGCTGTCATCCCCTACTT
>CAZHEG010000059.1:0-3348 GCA_964531435.1 uncultured Oscillospiraceae bacterium
GCACCGAGCCCAAGATCAAGACCTACTTCACCACCCTGGGTAAGGACCTGGCTGAAGCCGAGGCCCAGAAGAAGGTCCTGGCTGACGCGCTGAAGCCCATCCTGGCCTGATACATCCATTCAGAAGGCAAGCCATCCGGCTTGCCTTCTTTTTGTGCCTGCGGCGGCTCCGCAGTTGCATTTAAATGGGAGATGTGATATAGTGATAACGAAAAAAAGATGCCCGGGAGGGATCCACATGAACATTGAACTTTCTGATTTTGAACTGGCAGCGGAGCGCCTTGCGCCCATTCTGCACCATACGGAGCTGGACCGCTCTTCCACCTTTTCTGCCATGACCGGGGGCAAGGTGTACTTAAAGTGCGAAAACCGCCAGAAGACCGGTTCCTTCAAGATCCGCGGCGCAGGCAACAAGCTTGCCGCCATGGTGAGCCGGGGAGAGCACTGCCCGGTGGTGGCATCATCTGCCGGCAATCATGCCCAGGGTGTGGCCTATGCCGCCAGCCGCTTCGGCATCGACGCAACCATCGTCATGCCCAAGGCTGCCCCCATTGCCAAGGTCCAGGCTACGGAGGGATATGGCGCGAAGGTGGTCCTTCACGGCGACTGCTATGACGATGCCTACGCCCATGCCATGGAGGTCTGCACCCGGGAGGGCGCGGCATTCCTGCATCCTTACAACGATCCCGATGTGATCGCGGGCCAGGGCACTCTGGGTCTGGAGATCCTCTCCGACCTTCCCTATGTGGATATCATCGTCGTGCCCGCCGGCGGCGGCGGACTCCTGGCGGGTGTCGCCGCTGCGGTAAAGCAGATCAACCCCCGGGTCAAGGTCTACGGCGTCCAGGCAGAGGGTGCCGATGCCATCGCCAGAAGCTTCGCCGAGAAGAAGCTGGTCACCACTGATTATTCCGCCACCATCGCCGACGGCATCGCGGTCAAGGTTCCCGGCACCATGACCGTGGAGCTGATCAACCGCTACGCCGACGGTGTGGTGACTGTTTCCGACTCCGAGATCGCCAATGCCATCCTGCTGCTGATGGAGCGCTGCAAGCAGATCGTGGAGCCCGCCGGTGCAACGCCCCTTGCTGCCATTCTCAGCGGCAAGATCGATGCAAAGGGAAAGCGGGTGGTCTGCGTTCTGTCCGGCGGCAACATCGACGTCAGCTTTGTCCAGACCATCATTGAGCGGGGCCTTGTAGCCCGCAGCCGCCGGCTGAAGCTGAAGGTGAAGCTGGTGGATAAGCCCGGCAGCCTGGTTCAGCTGCTGAATGTCATCGCCGGCTCCGGCGCCAATGTGCTGACGGTGGAGCACGATAAGCTGAACCCGTCCCTGAACCCCAATGAAACCATCGTCCGCGTGGCCTGTGAGGTCGGCGGCGCTGCCCACGGTGAGAATCTGGTCAACGCGCTCCGCAGCCAGGGCTATCAGGTCCGTGTGGGCTGACGGAAAGCGGCCCATCCTGAAATATGAGTGAGGTAGAAGTATGAAAATGAGAAATTTTGTCGCCATTCTGCTGGCTGCTGCCATGCTGCTCTCCCTGGTGCCCATGGTTTCCGCCGAGGAAGAAACGCCGGAGATCACCGCCGCGCTTACCCTGAACAAGGAAACTGAGATCTTCATCACCTATGGCGGTGAGGTGGTCTATCTTTCCTTCACTGCTCCGGAAAGCGGTATTTACCGCATTTATTCTGACAGTGATCACGACACCTGGGGCGATCTTTATGACAGCGAGTGGAACCTGCTCGCCTCTCACGGAATGGAAAAATCGGATTACAGCTATGATTTCCGTATTATCCATGAGCTGACCGCCGGTGAGACTTACTATATTGCCGCAAGATGCAATTCCGAGATCATCACCTCTCAGGGCTGGAGCAGTTATTATGTTGGTGTTGAGAAGTGGAGCATAACTGCCTCCGAGATCGTTCTCGGTGAGGAAAACAAGATCTACATGCCACGGGATACCACCCGGTATTTCTCCTTCACCCCGGAAGAAACCGGCTATTACAAATTCTCCGGCTATAAGCACATGGTGCTGATCGACAGCCGGGGACAGAAGCTGGAGGAGGCTTCCGATAAGGTGATTGGAAGAAAACTGATCGCCGGTGAGACCTATTACCTGCAGATGAACAGCTACTGGATCTTCTGGAGCGGAAATGTGTATGTTACACTGGAGCAGTTCACGCAGACGCCCTCCGGCACCTGCGGTGATCTGACCTGGAGCCTTGTTGACGGCGTGCTAACCGTTTCCGGTTCCGGCGAAATGCGATTCGGGGAGGATAGTGTTTGGTCACCCTGGAATGATTACCGTACCTTTATCCGTGAGGTCATTATCGAAGAGGGAGTCACCGCTGTTTGCGATTATGCCTTTAAAGGATGCGATGAGCTTGTGAAGGTCACCCTGCCGGACAGCCTTCAAACCCTGGGTGAACAGGTTTTTTGCGAATGTACTTCTTTGACAGAAATCGATCTGAAAAACGTGACACAGATCGGAAGTATGGCCTTCTATGGTTGCGTTTCCTTAACATCCATTGATCTGCCGGATACCTTAACGGCCTGCGGAGAGGAAGTGTTTTGGAATTGCAGTGGGCTTACGGAGGTATCCCTTCCGAAAAATAACGATGCCCTCTCGGCAAGGATGTTCGCGAACTGTACGTCGCTGAAGGCCGTTGTCATACCTTCTGGATATGCGATCCTGCCAGAAGGCGCATTTAAAGGGTGTGTATCCCTCGAACGAATCGATCTGCCTGAAGGGCTGAAGGATATCCGCTCGGAGGTTTTCATGAATTGCCGTTCCCTGTCGGAGGTGGAGCTTCCCCAGAGCCTGGAGCATTTGGGGAGCTATGCATTTTCCGAGTGCAGATCCCTGCGGACTATCCATATCCCCGCAAAGGTCGAGAGTACATGGAGAGGTGTTTTTGAGGGGTGCTATTCCCTGGAGGAGATCACCGTCCATGAGGATAATACCGATGTCACTGCCCTGGACGGTGTGCTTTACAGCAAGGATATGACCACCTTGATCTGTTACCCTGTAAGTAAGGTTTGCCAGTGCTATGATGTGCCTGCCTCTGTGACCTTGGTTAAGAACCGGGCCATTGAGGCCCGGATGATCTATCGCATGGACGGCGATTATTACGGAACCAATGGTACAGAGGTCATCCGCTTCCTTGGCGCTATGCCGAAGATGGAAGAATACTACACCGATTTACAGGGCCAGACCCGCGCGTTCTTCTATATCACAATCACTGTCAGCTACCCGGAGGGTGATGAAACCTGGGAGAATGGACTGAATTACTATTCTTTCGCATGGACGGACCTTACGTTTGTGACCCATAGCCCGGATGAAGT
>CAZHEG010000059.1:3448-6720 GCA_964531435.1 uncultured Oscillospiraceae bacterium
GAGCCCGAAGTACCCGAGGAGCCCGAGGTTCCCGAAGAGCCTGAAGTGCCCAAGGAGCCCGAAGTACCCGAGGAGCCCGATGTTCCCGAAGAGCCGGAGCAGCCTGCACTCATGGGTGATGTGAACTTGGATGGCTGGGTGGATGCGGAGGATGCCGCACTGATCATGCAGTACGAGGTCGGCCTGATCGGTGATGACGATTTGGAGCTGAACGTTGCCGATGTAAACAGCGACGGCTGGATCGACGCGGAGGATGCCGCGCTGATCATGCAGCTTGAAGTTGGCCTGATCAACGGCTTCTGAATAACAGAAATGGCAGCGGAGCTTCCGCTGCCATTTTTTGTGGTACCATCTTTCTCAAAATATCCCTTGCAACCCGGTACCGTCCGGGCTATAATGGATAAAAAGCGCGAAAGGACGAAGATCGATGCATTCAGTCAAGGATTATCCCTATCTCTATGAGACCCATCTGCATACCAGCCAGTCCAGTGCCTGCGCCTGGAATTCGGGCTACGAAATGGCCCAGGCCGCCCATCAGGCAGGCTACACAGGCATCATCGTGACCGATCATAATTGGGGCGGCAATACCGCCGTGAACCGGGATCTGCCCTGGCCTGAATTTGTTGAACAGTTTGCCAAAGGTTATCTGGATGCCAAGCGCTACGCCGATGCCCATGATGATTTCGACGTTTTCTTCGGCTACGAGGCCGGCTTCTGCGGCACGGAGTTTCTGATCTATGGCATCACCCCGGAGTGGATGGCCCGGCATCCGGAGCTGAAAACGGAGTCCATCCGGGAGCACCACGCCATCATCCACGCCGCCGGCGGTACCGTGATCCACGCTCATCCCTTCCGGGAGGAATGGTACATCCCCGAGATCCGGCTGTTTCCTGACTGTGTGGACGGCGTTGAGGGCATCAATGCCACCCATTCCTGCCACAAGAGCACGGCCCATCATAAGGCAGCTTATGACGAAATGGCGGTTGCCTATGCCAATGAACACAGCCTGCCCATGTCCGCCGGCTCCGATATCCATTCCACCAATCTCTTTGGCGGCGGAGTGGCCTTCAAGCGCCGCCTGACTGACATTCAGGATTTCTGCAATGCCATCAAAAACAACGAGGACCGTCTGCTGACCAACGGCGACGATTACTTTGACCTGAACGGAAAGAAGTTATGAAAAAAGCAATTTTGCTGCTCCTGGCGGCTGCGCTGCTGCTGACGGGCTGCGCCTCTCAAAGCAAATACAGCACCTCCTTCCTGGATGTGTTCGATACAGTCACTTCCATAGTGGGCTATTCCCAGCGGGAGGCGGATTTTACCGATGCGGCGGCATCCCTCCGGGATGAGCTTCTGTATTACCACCGTCTGTTCGATATTTATAACAGCTACGATGGCCTGAACAATCTTAAAACCGTCAATGACAATGCGGGTGTTGCCCCTGTTACCGTGGACCGGGCCATTATCGAGCTGCTGCAGGACTGCCGGGAATACTACACCCTGACAGATGGCAAGGTCAATGTGGCCATGGGCAGTGTCCTTCGGCTGTGGCACGAGGCCCGGGAAGAGGGGACTGCTCTTCCGGATGCGGCTGCCCTGGAGGAGGCCGCGCTGCACTGCGGCTGGGATACGGTGATCATCGATGCTGAGGCCTCCACTGTCTACCTGTCTGACCCGGATCAGCTGCTGGATGTGGGTGCTATTGCCAAGGGTTGGGCTGCCCAGCGGGCAGCGGAAAATGCCCCGGAGGGCCTGCTCATCAGTGTGGGCGGAAATGTGATCGCTACCGGTGCCAAGACGGTGGACGGCTCCCCCTGGGTGGTGGGCGTCAATGACCCTGACGGCGGTGATTATCTGCATACCCTGAATATCAGCAAAGGATCCGTGGTCACAAGCGGGGATTACCAGCGCTATTATGTGGTGGATGGAACCGTGTACCATCACATCATTGACCCGGTCACGTTGTACCCCGCTGGGAACTGGCGCTCCGTTACGGTGATCTGCGCCGACTCCGGCCTTGCCGATGCTTTGTCCACCGCCCTGTTCCTGATGGACTGGGAGGAGGGTTTGGCCCTGCTGGAAGCGTGTGGTGCCGAAGCTATGTGGGTGGACGCCCAGGGGGAAAAATATTACAGTCCCGGCTTTGAAAATTATATCAAAAATTAAAAAAATATACGGCTGTTCATAGTTATGACATACTTTTGCTGATATAATAACAGTATAAAAATACAAAAGGGAGGAATGTAATATGCCAGGTCCTGGTGGCGGTGGCGGCGGTGGCCGCGGTCCCGGCGGACACATGGGAGGACATCGTCCCGGCGGTCATCCGGGTGGACACATGGGAGGACATCGTCCCGGCGGTCATCCCGGCGGACACATGGGTGGTCACCATCACGGCGGTTTCCACGGTGGACACATGCATCACATGGGCGGATGGGGGCACAGACCGCCTCACCGTCGGCATCCGGTTGGATGCTGCGGCCCTATGTGCATCATTGCGCTGGGCGCCATTGCGGCGATCGCCATGCTGCTGTTTTAAAACAGGAAAGCCTGCTGCCAGAATTGGCAGCAGGCCTTTTTTATTACACGTTGAACAGGAAGTTGACGATGTCGCCGTCCTTCATGATATATTCCTTGCCCTCGCTGCGGACCTTGCCCTGGCTCTTGGCGGTTGCCATGGTGCCGCAGGCCTTCAGGTCCTCAAAGGCGATGACCTCAGCCCGGATGAAGCCCCGCTCGAAATCGGAGTGGATCTTGCCGGCGGCCTGGGGTGCCTTGGTGCCCCGCTTGATGGTCCAGGCGCGGCACTCGTCGGTGCCGGCGGTGAGGAAGGAGATAAGGCCCAGCAGTGCGTAGCTGGACTTGATCAGCCGGTCCAGGCCGCTTTCCGCAACGCCAAGCTCTTCCATGAACATGGCCTTCTCGTCGGGATCGTCCAGCTCGGCAATGTCGGCCTCCAGCTTGGCGCAGATGGGCAGCAGCTGGCTGCCTTCGGCATCGGCCAGGGCCTTCACGGCCATGTAGTGGCGGTTGCTTTCCGGCTCGTTGATCTCGTTTTCTGCCAGATTTGCCACATAAATGGTCTTTTTCAGGGTCAGAAGATCGGAGGTGGAGATGATAGCCATGTCATCCTCGCTGCCGTCGAAGGTGCGGGCCAGCTTACCCTCATTCAGGTGCTGCAGCAGCTCGGTGAAGAGCTCTGCCTCCCGGGAGGCCTTCTTGTCGCCGCCCTTCATGGCCTTCTGTGCCTTGTCGATGCGGCGCTCCACCAT
>CAZHEG010000060.1:0-6652 GCA_964531435.1 uncultured Oscillospiraceae bacterium
AACCGCAGCGCGCTCTTTTTTCGTTTCAGCAGCCGCCCTCCAGGTAGCCGTGGATGGTCAGCCAGTCGATGGTATTTTGTGCTTCCTTATCAAAGGTGAGCCAGCGGTTAACGATCTCGCCGCTTTCCGAATCGGCGCACAGCTCCAGAGAATATTCTCCGTTGCCGTAACGGTCAATGCTGACATTTCCGTTCTCGCAGTCCGCCAGGATGGCGCTCAGCAGGCTGTCCCATTCCTCCTCCGGAGGGGTGATGCTGAATTCACCGCCGCTGATGATCAGGTAGTAGATGCTGTCCACATAGTCTTCCCAGGCTCCGCCGTAGCCCATGATATACGCCGGGCTCTTCATCAGGGTGATCAGGTTCTCCGCTCTTGTGGTGACGCACAGGCTGCGGTAGAAATAGAGGCCGTTTTCTCCCTTGGTCTCATAATCCAGGTAACAGTATTCATTGGAATAGCCTGTGGTGATGGCACCGTTTTCGCAGTCCAGCCGGGCGGCCTCGATGACCGCGGTGTACAGTCCCTCGGGAACGGCCTGCCCGTCAAGGTACATATAGCAAAGGTTATTGACGAAGGTGTCCCAGTCGTCATAGCCCAGCACACTTTGCGGGGTGTAAAGATAGCTTTGGATGATGCTGTAATTCACGCCGCTGGCGGGGGCGCGGTAGGCCCGGGTGACGGTGCGGCCGCTGCTGAGCTTATATTGCAGCACCACATAGTGGGAGGAGTCGGTTTCCTCGTCCAGCCGGTCCAGAATGTCCTGGTGTGCGGTGATGATGGCGTCGATGTCCTCGTCCTCCTCCAGCTTTACGCTGATGCGGCTGCCGGAATAGTAGCCATCATAGTAGTATCCGCTGGTGGTCCGGTAATTGGAGAGGGTGACGTATTCCACCTGCTCTGCCTTGGGGGTCCAGTCCACGATGCCGAACACATCGAAGGAGATCAGCAGGATGCTCGCGATGATGGCGGCGCACAGCACACCGAACCAGGCGAATACCTTGGGACGGAATACCTTGACCCGCCGCTCCAGCAGCATCAGGCTGCCGAAGTAGCCGATGACCACGCCGACACACAGCCACACGATGTAGCCGCTGCCCATGAGCTCACCCGCCAGGCTGAATACCACCGCCACGCACAGGGTCATGATCAGGCAGGCAACGCCGTGGAGCTTGGGGAAGGCGATGAAGTCGCCGGCGCTTTCCAGATGCCGCAGCCGGTAGACCAGGAAGGACAGGCCCATCATCCCCGCGCCGATGGCGGCGATGACGGTCATGTAGCCCCAGCCCGTGCCAAGGCCGGCGTATTCGTAGAATGTCACATAGCCCATATACTCCTGGCTGTAAACGTCAACGGCGTTGAATTTGAAGCAGTCCAGATTATCCAACATGAACCAGGTGGGGCAGAAGGGAGTAAAGGACTCCATGCTGGCGACCACACCGGTGAGCATGGGAACATAGAAGACCTCCACCAGCGCGTAGACCAGCATCGACACGAAATTGAAGCCGGCGTAGATCAGCAGCATGGCGAAGCGGTTGCCGGTGAGCATGGCGCTGAGGGCCGCCAGACCAAAGTAGAAGATGAATTGCAGTGTCACCGCCAGCAGCCAGTAAAGGGCGATGAACCAGTAGTTTTTCAGCCAGATCATCAGCAGCAGGGAGGTCACTACGTTGGGCACCAGGCTGAAGAGCAGGCCAGCCGCCAGATGGCTCAGCAGCCAGTGCTCCCGGCGCTGGGGCATGGTATGGAGGCTGTAACACATTTTGGTGTTGTACAGGTCGCCGAAGAGGGCGGCAGCCACCACCCCGGCGTAGATCAGGTTCACCACCGAGAAGGCGGGAATCAGCTCTGCTACGAAGTTCCGGGCGTAGCGGTCGTAAGCATAGTGGCTGCCGGAGTCCAGCAGCACCAGCAGCATGCCGATGAGATACAGCGCCCAGAGCGGCGCGAAGCGGGCGATGTCCTTTTTAAAGGGCGTCAGCTTAGAGTACGATGTTCTTGACTTCATAGTTTACACCTCCCAGCTCATAAATGAAGATCTCCTCAAGGGAGAGGGGCAGTACATCGAAATAGGTGGGGCAGGAAAGCTTTGCCTTGGCGGTGATCTCCTCGGCGGAGCCGCGGACCACCAGGGTCTTCAGCCGTCCGGAGGAGCTTTCGTGGAGAATGTCCAGCCCCTCGGGGGTTTCGCCCACCAGCTGCAGCTTGTGGGTCACGCCCTGCATATCCGCAAGGCTGCGCTCCAGGAGCATCCTGCCGTGGTCCATGATGCCCACGTGGTCACAGATGTCCTCCAGCTCCCGCAGGTTGTGGGAGGAGATGAGGACGGTGGTCTCCCGCTGGGCAACGTCGGAGAGGATCAGGTTCCACACCTGGCGGCGCATCACCGGGTCCAGGCCGTCCACCGGCTCGTCGAGGATCATCACGTCGGGCCGGGTGCACAGGGTCAGGTGGAAGGCCGCCTGCTTCTGCATGCCCTTGCTGAACCGGCGGATGGGGCTCTTCTTGGGCAGCTCAAATACCTCATACAGCCGGTCGAACAGGTCGTTGTCGAAATTTTTGTACATTCCGGCATAATACCTGCGCATCTCCTCCAGGGTGGCGGAGGGGAAGAAGAAAATGTCATCGGGAATGGAGCCGATGCGCATTTTCTGCGCCGGATTTTCATAGATGGGGATACCCTCCAGGGTGACGCTGCCGCTGTTGGGGCGGTAGACGCCGGTCATGTGGCGGATGGCGGTGGATTTGCCCGCGCCGTTGGGGCCCACCAGACCGTACACCGCGCCCCGGGGCACGGTCATGGTCAGCTCATCCAGTGCCTTGAAGGTGCCGAAGGTCTTGGTCACGTTTTTCATCTCAAGCATTGTTGTTCCCTCCTTGGGTCAGTCTGTTGACCAGGGTCTCGGGCCGGATGCCCATGTCCATCAGCCGCCGGGCCGCCTGGTCAAATTGGCGCAGCAGCTTTTCCTCCTCGCTTTCCTGGGGACTGGGCACGCCGCAGACAAAGCAGCCCTTGCCCGGCACGGTGGCCACCCAGCCCTGCATTTCCAGCTCCCGGTAGGAGCGCTGGATGGTGTTGGGGTTGATGGTCAATTGGGTGGCCAGCTCCCGCACCGACGGCAGCTTGTCACCCTCGTGGAGAATCCCGGCGCGGATCTGATCCCGAAATCCGTCACAGATCTGGGTGTAGATGGGCCGGGCGTCGCGGTAGTCCAAATGAATCATGCACATACCTCCTTAAACTGTACTAACTGTCCTAGTACGGTTAGTATAACAGTTAGTACAGTTCCTGTCAATAGGAAAATTGGAATCTGCAAGCATTTTGCTCCAAAGGATGCAAAAAGTGGCCCGTTGACTTCTATCGGGGCGCGTGGTAAAATCGAGGCAGGAAGATAGAATGGAGTGTAAAACCGTGCTGGAGACCTTTTTTGCCACACTGGAGCCGATGCTGGTGATGTTCACCTGTATCCTCATTGGTTTTGTTTTGAAGAAAACGGGGATCTGCCCCGATAATACAGGCACTGTCCTGTCGAAGGTTGAAAATTACGTCCTGATGCCTGCACAGGTCATGGTCACCTTTATGACCTACTGCACCGTGGAGTCCATTGGCGAGAATTACCGGTTCGTTCTGTACAGCATCCTTGCCATCGCGGTGAGCATGGCTATTGGCATCCCCCTGGCGGCGCTCTTTTCCCGGGACGGCAAGAACCGGGGCATCTACCGCTATGCCCTGGTCTTTGCGAATTTTGGCTTCCTGGGCAATTCCCTGATCCCCCAGATGCTGGGGCAGGAGTACCTGTATCCCTACCTGCTGTTCACCCTGCCCATCAATACCTGGGCCTACCTGTGGGGCATGAACCAGATGGTGGGCTCCGGCGGCGAAAAGGTGAATCCCCTGAAGCGGCTGGTAAACCCCGTCATCCTGGGCCTGTTCTCCGGCGCTGTCCTGGGTCTGACGGGCATTGCGAAGCTGGTGCCCTCCTTTGTGATCAGCACCATGAGTAGCCTCTCCGCCTGCATGGGCCCGGTGGCGATGATCCTCTCCGGCTTCATCATCGGCGGCTACAATGTGAAGGAAATGCTGTCGGATAAGAAGGTGTATGCCATGACCTTCCTGCGGCTGTTCGTGCTGCCGGTGGCGGTTTTGGCGGTGATATACCTGTGCGGCGGCGATCTGACGGTGATGACCATGGCCCTGGTGGCCTTCTCTGCTGCCATGGGTCTGAATACGGTGGTCATTCCCGCGGCCTACGGGCGGGATACCAAGCCCGGCGCGTCCATGGCGATGATCTCTCACATCGGCGCGGTGATCAGTCTGCCTGTGATGTACGCCCTGCTTACCGCCGTGATGGGAGGGTAAACCATGAAATTCTGGCGACATTTTTGCACCATAACCCGCCACCGCTGGCTGGTGCGGCAGGGGTGCTTCCGGGTGGGGCTTTACTGGCAGGGCCTGACCCATGACCTGTCCAAATATTCGCCGGTGGAATTTTCCGTGGGCGCAAAGTATTTTCAGGGCAACCGCAGCCCCAATTCCGCGGAGCGGGAGGAGCACGGCTACTCGGAAGCCTGGATGCACCACAAGGGCCGGAACAAGCACCACTGGGAATACTGGACCGACCTGGACCCCGCCCGGGGGATCTACGCCCCGGTGCCCATGCCCCGCAGATATCTGGCGGAAATGGTGATGGACCGGCGGGCGGCCTGCATCGTGTACCAGGGGGATGCCTATACCGATGGCTCGGCCCTGGCGTATTTGCTGAAGGGCCGGGAGCGGATCCGCATGCACCCGGCGACCCAGCGGGAGCTGGAATATATTTTGACCATGCTCCGGGACGAGGGGGAGGACGTGACCTTCCGCTTCATCCGGGAGGAAGTATTGACGGGAAAACCCTTCCCGTGGGAATTGGAGGAATGAACCATGGCGGCACAATGGCTGAAAAACGCGGTTTTCTATGAGATCTATCCCCAGAGCTTTTTTGATTCCAATGCCGACGGCATAGGCGATATCCCCGGCATCATCCAAAAGCTCCCCTACGTAAAGAGCCTGGGCTGCAATGCCATCTGGCTCAATCCCTGCTTCGATTCTCCCTTCCGGGACGCGGGCTATGATGTGCGGGACTATAAAAAGGTTGCGCCCCGCTACGGCACCAACGAGGATCTGGCAGCCCTGTTTGCCGCTGCCCACGATATGGGCATCCGCATCCTGCTGGATCTGGTCCCCGGCCATACCAGCGAGGAGCACCCCTGGTTCCTGGAGAGCAAGAAGGCGGAGGAGAATGAATATTCCCACCGCTATATCTGGACGGACAGTGCCTTTACCCGGGGCGACGGTATGCCTTTCATCGGCGGCGAGGCGGATCGCGCTGCCACCTATATCATCAATTTCTTCAAGTGCCAGCCTGCCCTGAACTACGGCTGGCGGGAGATCCATGAGCCCGGCTGGCAGCATACGGTCACTTCCCCGGACGCGCTGGCCACCCGGGAGGCCATGAAGGACATCATGCGCTTCTGGCTGGATATGGGCTGCGACGGTTTCCGGGTGGACATGGCGGACTCCCTGGTGAAAAACGACGGCAATGAGAAGATCGCCACCATGGAGGTCTGGAAGGATATCGCCGGGGCCATCCATGAGGAATATCCCGACGCCGCGCTGGTGTCCGAGTGGAACAATCCCCAGCAGGCGCTGAGCTGCGGATTTGATATGGATTTCTACCTGGACTGGGGCGGAAATGGGTATAACTCCCTGGTGCGGGGCTACCGCCTTCCCAAATTCGGCCAGGAGATCGGGGAAAACAACAGCTATTTCAAGGCCGACTCCAACGCGGATGTCTCCCGGTTCCTGGAGGATTATCTTCCCAAGTACGAAGCATCCAGGGACAAGGGCCTGTGGTGCTTCATCACCGGCAATCATGATACCCTGCGCCTGGCCCCGGCTCTGGATGATCCGGAGCGGCGGCTGGCAGTTGCTTTCTTCCTGACCATGCCCGGCGCGCCCTTCATCTACTACGGCGACGAGATCGGCATGCGCTACCGCTGGCTGCCCACCAAGGAGGGCGGCTACCAGCGCACCGGCTCCCGCAGCCCCATGCAGTGGAATACGGAGCGCAATCTGGGCTTCTCCGAGGCGGAGTATGATGCGCTGTACCTGCCCACGGATGGGGAGGAGGATGCGCCCACCGTGGCGGAGCAGGAAAGCTGCAGCGATTCCTTCCTCAATCATGTCCGGGGCCTCATCTGGCTGCGGCAGTCCAATCCGGATCTGGGCAATTACAGCCCCTTCCGGGTCTATTCCGCGGAAAAGGGGAGCAGGCTCTTTGCCTATAAGCGGGGCAGAATGCTGGTGGCGGTGAACCCGGGTCTGGAGGAGCTGACCCTTTCCCTGGACGGTGCCTATCAGAAGGTGTATGCGATCGGCGAGGCTTGCGTCCGGGAGGGCAGTCTGGTCCTGGGCAGGCAGAGCTTCGCGGTGCTCCAGCCTAAGGAATAAAATTCGCAAATTCGGGGCAAGCTGGTCTTGCCCCGAAAAAAATAAAAGAAATAGGAAAAAAGTGCTTGACTTTTTCACCGAAGTGAGTATAATAATCAACGTGCCCGGCGATATAGAGGATTTGTGTAACGGTAGCACACCGGACTCTGACTCCGTTTGCGGGGG
>CAZHEG010000061.1:0-6388 GCA_964531435.1 uncultured Oscillospiraceae bacterium
CAGATCTTCTTGATGGGGTTCTTGGGGTCATAGTTGCGGACATAGGTCTGGAACTGGCGGTAGAGATTGCCGTAGAACTCCGGACGCATATTGCCGCCGCAGCCCCAGTTCTCATTGCCCACGCCCCAGAAATCCACATGCCAGGGCTCGGGATGGCCGTTCTTGGCACGCAGGTCTGCCATGGGGGACACGCCGTTGAAGGTGATGTACTCCACCCACTCGCTCATTTCCTGAACGGTGCCGGAGCCAACATTGCCGTTGACGTATGCCTTGCAGCCCAGCTGTTCTACCAGCTCGAAGAACTCATGGGTGCCGAAGGAGTTGTCCTCCACCACGCCGCCCCAGTGGGTGTTGATCATCTTCTTGCGGTTTTCCTTGGGGCCGATGCCGTCCTTCCAATGGTACTCGTCGGCAAAGCAGCCGCCGGGCCAGCGCAGCATGGGGACCTGAAGCTCCTTCAGAGCGTTCACAACATCGCAGCGCATGCCGTTGACGTTGGGGATATCGGAATTTTCGCCTACATAGATGCCTTCATAAATGCAGCGGCCCAGATGCTCGGAAAAATGGCCGTAAACTTCCGGCTCAATGTGGCTCAGCTTCTCACTTTCGTTGATATGAAGTACTGCCATAGTAAACCTCCGTTACTCGTTGTCAAAACTGAAAATAGGCTTCTCCGCGCTCCAGCGGATCTTCTGGAGCATGGCGTGACGGTTGGGATTGTACAAAGGGTTACCCACGATTTCCGACTCGGTCCGGGCGTGGAACACCAGAATGTCGTTGCCCTCCTCGTCCTTGGTGAAGGAATTGTGTCCGGGGCCGAACACGCCCTTTTCCCAGTCGGTCTTCAGCACGGGCCAGCGCTCCTTCTTCCAGGACAGAGGATCCAGAAGGTCCGCGTCCTCGTCGGCGGTGAGCATACCCATGCAGTAATTGATGCCGGTATCGCTGGCGGAGTAGGTCAGGTAGACCTTGCCGTTGCGCTTGATGACGGCGGGGCCCTCGTTGACCCAGAAGCCGTAGCGCTCCCAGTCATAGTCCGGGGTGGTCAGCAGCACCTGAACGGTATCCAGGGTGTAGCCATTCTTCATCCGGGCAATGTACAGATTGGAGATCTGCTTGCCCACGCCCACCTTCTCAGCCCAGACGTAGTAGAATTCGCCGTTGCACTGGAAAACGGTTGCATCCAGGGAGAACGCGCGGAAGGAGAACTTGTCATCCTTCGCAGCCTTCATCTTGCCCTTTTCCACCCAGGGGCCGTGAATGGGGTCATCGCCCTGGCACTCCAGGACATAGGGGCGGATCTTCCACGGATGGGCCTGCTCGCCGCCGGCAAAGTAGATATACCACTTGCCGAAAACGTTGTGCAGCTCCGGTGCCCAGATATGCTTGGACATGGGGCCCTTTTCGTGGGCGGTCCAGACGGTGTGCTCCTCTGCCTCGGGAAGGTCCGCCAGGTGGTCAGCGCAGCGGAGCACGATCCGGTCGTAGGCAGGGACAGATGCGGTGAAATAGTACTTTCCGTCGGAATGGCGGTATACGTAGGGGTCCGCCCGCTGGGGGATCCATACTTTGTTGAATTCCAGTTCCTTACTCATAGGTACCTCTCTTTTGCCTTGATCTCACTTTGATAAGGACAGGCTTCTCTTTCCTGCCCTTATGAAAATGGGGGTTCCCGCTTGGGGAACCCCCAAGGCTAATTAGCGGTTATTCCGTTTTAAGGGAATTACTCCACGCTCAGCAGCTCGATGTAAGCACCCTCGCCGCCGACGAAGACGTAAGCGGGAGCATCAGCAGTCAGGGTGGAAACGATGACAGCCTGCTCGGTCATGGTGGTGCCGTCGGCGCCAACGAAGGTGAAGTCGATGGTGACAGTGTCGCCGCTGCGGCTCATGACCACAGTGACCTCAGCGTCCTTCATCAGGTTCAGCCACTCGGCCCAATCGGTCCAGGAGGGAGTGAAGGTGCCGGCATAGGCGGCATCGCCCCAGCCCCAAGCATCAGGACGGACAACGAAGTACTCGGCATAGCCTTCATAGTTGTCAGCGTTAGCCAGAACGTCAGTGGTGACAGCGGTGTTGGTCAGGCACAGAACGAAGTTCTTCCAGTTGCCCTCGCCGTTGGAGTAGTTGTTCAGCTTCAGGGTCAGGGAGCCGCCCTCAGCCAGCTCGTAAGCGCCGGTGTTGTCGGTCCACCAGCCCAGATCGCGGGCAGTGGTGCCCAGGACGTCGATGGCAGCGTCATTGACGGTGATCTCAGGCAGAGGTTCCTCAACGACCTCGTTGCCGCCCTCGGGAGCAACGGGCTCAACGGAGGTGTCGCCCTGCTCGTACAGGTACTTGACTTCCTCAGCGGTCAGAGCTTCGTCGTAGATGTACAGCTCGTCGAAGTAGCCCTTGAAGATGGTATCCCAGTAGTTGACGCCCAGGTAACCCTCGATGCCGTCGCCGGTCAGGATCTCGGGGGAAACGCCCTGGTAGTAAGCCAGATCAGCGGAGGCATCGAAGGCCAGCTCGCCGTTCAGGTAGTACTTGGTGCCAACGCGGGGCAGGCCGTCATCAGCGCAGACATAGTCGGTGCCGTCAACGACCAGGGTGACCAGCAGCCACTCCTGCTTGCCATGGACAGCGTCATCATACAGAGCGCCCCAGGGCCAGACATCGTAGTCGGAGTTACGGTTCCAGTAAACGGGGAACAGCTTAGCGGAGTTGGTGCCCCACTCGGCCTGGGTGAAGTTCAGCCAGGTAACGCAGCGGTAGCTGTCGGAGGTGGCGTCGCCGCTGTCGCCCATGTTACGGCCGATCTGCAGGGTGGGGCCGTAGGTGGACAGGCGGGTGGCGTTCAGCCAGAAGGAGAGGGTGTAGGAGCCGTCGGTGATGTTCAGGCCTTCCAGATCCAGCTTGACACCGTAGGTGCCGTCCAGATACAGGGCATTGCCAACAACGCCGGTCTCGGTGATCAGGATCTCGTGAGCGGACTCGCCGATGTCGTAGGTAGCGCCATCGTTGATGGTGTCGGCAGCCAGAGTGACCTGCTCAACGGCGGTCAGGCCGGTGGCATCGTCAAAGCTCCAGTAGAACAGGGGGGTGTAGTCGATGCCGTCAGCAGCGACAATGGGAGGTGCGGTGGTCTCGGGAACGGTGGTCTCGGGAGTAGTGGTCTCGGTGGGAGCGGTAGTGGTGTCGCCGCCGCCCTCGCCACAAGCCGCGAACATGGCAGCGACCATGGTCAGGCACAGCAGCATTGCGATCAGTTTCTTCATTTGGGGTTTCTCCTTTCTTATTTAGCCTGCACGCAGGCGAAAGTACGAAAATCAGGAATTGTCTGCGACCATCTGGGTATACAGGGCGATCTCTTCCTCGGTCAGGATCTTATACTCGCTGTCGGGTCCGAAGTAGTCCAGCATAGCCTGTGCGTGGTAGTAGTTAGCCTTACGGGTAGCCTCGTCAACATAGTCAGCAGCCTGAGCGGTGCCGTTGTCCACCAGAGTGTGGATACCGATGCTGTTGAAGTACTCGTCGCAGAAGTTCCAGTAGCCGGCGATGGAGGTCCAGCCGAAGGAAATGGGCTGCAGGCAGGAAGCGAAGTAGTTTCTCCAGTGAGAGATGTGCTCCTCGTCCATGCCGGCGCAGTACATATCAATGTAAGCATCCCAAACAGCCTCGTTGGTGGTGATGGGAGCGGGCATGACGTCATACTTCAGGGCCAGGCCGGAAGCATTGACATTGGTCTCATCGTTGTACATCTCGATACGGGTCATCCAGCCGTCGATGCCGAAGGACATGAACTTCAGCAGCTCATAGGCCTCACGGGTGTACTGGCAGGAGGTGGTGATTCCACCGTAGTCGATGGTGGCGATGGAGTGGTGGTCAGCGGAGGCATCCTCCTCGGAAACTGCGGGAATGACATAGGGAACGATGTCAAAGTCGTAGCTTTCCTTCCATGCGGGGGTGTTCCAGGTGCCCTGGAAGGTCCAGAAGGCGTCGGTCAGGACGGCAACGTGGCCGGAAGCACCGTACCAGCCTTCCCAGTCGCCCATCCAGTCTTCCATAGCCTGGGTCTCAGTCTTGGGAGCAACGTAGCCGGACAGCTGCAGGTTGGAGAACTCCTGCTCGCCGACAGCCCATGCGGACAGGTCGAACTCAGTGCCGTCGAAGCCGAACTCACCGATGATGGTCTGAGCGGCGGCGATGCCGTAGTAGGAGTCCAGACGGTTGTAGAAGCCAAGGCCGTAGTAAGCCATGCCGTCGGAGGAATTCAGGACGGTAGCGTCCTTGATCAGCTGGATCATCTCGCTCCAGGTCCAGTTCTGGGTGGGAACACTCAGGTTCAGGGTTTCCAGAACGCTCAGGTCCACGTAGATGACGCCGGGGAAGAACTTCACGGGCACGCCCATGCGGTAGTCACCGGCCAGGTTGAAGGTGCCCAGGCCCGCGGAGTTGACGGTCTCAGCCAGCTCGGCAGTCTCGGGGTCGGTCTCCCAGTAGCTGTGGACGTTGGCCAGCAGTGCGTTGGACAGGGCAAAGTCACAGTCGGAGTACATGATCAGGTCGGGGCAGTCGCCCTTGTTGATCAGAGCGTTCAGAGTGTCGTTGTAGGTGGCAACGTTTTCATAGGTGACCTCAACGGTGATGTTGGGGTAAATCTCCATGAAGCGGTTGGCCAGATACTGAACAGTCTCGTTCTGGTCAAAGTGGAAGTAGGTCAGGGTGATCTCTTCTTCCGTCATGTCAAGGTACTTCTTGTAGGAGTAACCGTTGATCTCGACGTATTCGTAGTTATCCGCATCGACGGTGTCGGTGCCGACATAACCACTGTTGCTGGAGCCGGAGTCACCGCAGCCGGCGAAGAGGCCGGCTACCATGCAGGCAACCAGGAGAAGAGCAAGAATTTTCTTTTTCATAGCATCCTCCAATTGTTGTTATTTTGATTGAACGGGCATCGCCCGACGATCACATTGATTATAGCATACCTTGGGAAATTTGTACACTTTTTTATAAAGTATTTTCCGCTTTTTAAAACAAGTTGTACATCATTCGCCGGTGATGCCCGTGCGGTCAATACTCTCAACGAAGTGGCGCTGCATGACAAAGTACAACAGCAGCAGCGGCAGGATGCTCAGCATCGTGCCTGCCATGGAGATGGACTCGTTGAGGCTGGTGGCGCCGGAAACGGCAGTATTGGCGTAATCGGAGTAGTTGGAAGCGAAGGCGTCCAGCTGCAGCACCAGGGTGGTCCAGTCGGATCCGCCGTACACGCCCTTGACGTACAGCTCCGTGAGGTATGACTCATTCCAGTACCACACGAAGGAGAACAGCGCCACGGTGATGAAGGCGGGAGCCGCGCTGGGCAGCGCGATCTGCACGAAGGACTTGAAATGGCCCGCGCCGTCGATCTTGGAGGCCTCGATCAGCACCTTGGGGATCTGGCGGAAGAACTGCCAGAAGATCATGATGAAGATCGGGGCATTGAAGCCCTGGCCCAGCAGCGCCGGCAGGATGAAGGCCAGCGGGGTTTCCAGAATGCCGATCTTGTTGTACAGAACATAGGTCGGGATCATGGTGACCTGGCTGGGCAGCACGAAGGTCAGGATGATGATGCCGAAGCAGATCTTCTTGCCGGGGAAATCATACCGCGCCAGGCCGTAGCCGATCACCGAGCAGGAGATCAGGTTACAGATGGTGGGGACGCCTGCCAGGAAGATGCTCTTCCACATGGAATTGAAGTAATCCATGCTCTTGGCAGCCTGGATATAGTTGGAGATGTTCAGGGAGCTGGGCAGCCACTGAATGGAGGAATCCAGCAGGTCATCCAGACTCATGAAGCTGCAGCTGACCATGTACAAAATCGGATACACATAAATGAAGCCGATGCAGATCAGCAGCGCGTAGATGAGAAACTGCTGAAGAAATCCCATGTGCTCCTTGGAGCCCATCAGGAAACGGCGGACCTTATCCTTGTTCCACTTAGTAGCCGGAGCTTCCTGTATGATGGGATGTGATCTTTCCCTGCCTGCGCTGGCGCTCGATGCGTTTTGCATTACGGATGTTCCTCCTTTCGATCTTTTTGGTGATCTTCGCCTCGTTCTTGAGAGCCTTTTTGGCCTTCTTGACCTGCTTCTCGTAGGCATCCTTGCGGGTGGTCAGGACCAGGGCGAAGAGGCCCACGATCAGCAGCACCACGATGGCGTACAGCCATGCCATTGCGGAGGCGTAGCCGTAGCCCTTCTCCTTGGTGCCGGAGAACATGGAAGACTTGATCAGCTCGATGATGGCGTTCTGATCGTTGTTGGAGATGAACACGATGGTGTACACCGTATTCAGCAGGATCATGGATTTCAGGTTGGGCAGCGTGATCTTCCAGAAGCACTCCCAGCCGGAGCCGCCGTCGA
>CAZHEG010000062.1:0-6277 GCA_964531435.1 uncultured Oscillospiraceae bacterium
GCTTCTGCAGGTGCTTGTTTTCGGGCTGCTGGGCCATCCGCTCCGTCAGCTTCGCTGCGATCTTGCCCCGCAGCTCCGACGCGGCCGCCTTGGTGTATGTAATGATCAAAAATTCATCCATGTTCGCCGGATCCACCGGATCCAGGATATAGTCCATCAGCCGGTCTACCAGCACCTTGGTCTTGCCGGAGCCTGCAGCGGCGGAAACCAGAAGCTTTCCGCCCCGGTTTTTCACTGCCATTTCCTGTTGGGGCGTCAGTTTTTCAGCCACGGCGGTCCACCTCCTTTTCGATCTCCTCCCAGAACCGCTGGGCGGTCATGGTCTTGTAATTTCTCCGGTCCTCCGGTGCTCCCTTGTGACAGATCTGGGCATAGGGACAAAAACCGCAGGCATCATGGCTGCTGCCCCGGGTGTAGGGATTGGCCCTGACGTTACCCGATGCGATGTCATCCACCATTTCTCCCAGCCAGCTGAAAATGTACGTTCTCAGCCTTTTCAGCTGCTCCCGGTCAGCCAGGTCGCCGGAGATGCTTCCATCCTTTTTCTTTGACGCGCACAGCCTTCCCCATCCGTCGGGATCCATGGCGTCCAGCACTTGCTCATCCAGGAGCAGCAGTCCCTTGCGCTTCCATTCCTTTTTCCGCAGGGCCTGCGCCTGTTCGTCGGACAGCTTTCCGTCGGCGCTCATCAGCGGCACCCGGGCCGGGAAATACTGCACACCCGCACCGGTTCCCAAGCTGCTCTGCTCCAGGGCGAAGAGGTACAGCAGCATCTGCAGCCCCACGCCGTTGAACACGTCACAGTAGTCAAAATCCTTCTTTCCGGTCTTGTAATCCACCACCCGGAAGTACTTTCGTCCATCCTCGTGCCAGATATCCACCCGGTCCACGAAGCCCTGGAGCACCGCGGGGATGGATGCGCCGGGAATCTCGATGGCCTCCATCTGCCCATCGTCGCCGAAGCGCAGCTCAAAATCATGGGGAAGGAAGGAAGCCTCCTTCAGCTCCTGCCAAAGCTCCTCCACCACCATCTCCAGCTCCCGCCGGTTGCGCCGGAACAGATAGTTCAGCCGCACCGAGTCGATATTCTGGAACCGCTCCGCCGCATACTCCTCGGAGTAGCCCATGGCGATATCCAGCGTATCCTCCAGAGAAACCTCGTGGAAACCGCCCAGCTCCATCACCCGCCGCGCCGTCTTTTCCAGCACAGCGTGAACGTAAGTACCGAATTCCGCCGGATCCACGGTTGCTTCCTTCCGCTCCTTTGCCCGCATTCCGTATTTCAGGAAATAGGACATGCGGCACTCTGCCTGCCGGTCCACCTGGGAGGCGGACAAATTCAGCCGGCTTCCGTAAAGGGACCGGATATTTTCCCGGGAAATGGTTCCCAGCTCAAACTCCGCCCTCCGCACGGTATCCTGATATGCCTCCTGAAGTCCCAGCTCAAGGGCATCCTCAAAGTCACCCCATCTTGCAAACCAGGCCGCCGCTTCCTTTTCATCGTGGAGGGCCGCGCCAAGCTTGGGTGTGACTTCCTTTTCACCGCCCGCCATCTGGGCAAGCCTTCGGTAAACAAAGCTGGGCTGTCCCCCGGCACAGGACACCGTAACGGTTTCCGTTGCGCCGCAGAATACGCCGTAGATCTCCGCGAATTCCGCCTGAATGCCCTCCATGGCACCGCCGGTCAGGGGAACACCCAGGCTGCGCAGTGCCGTCCGCTCCTGATCCGTCAGCAATCCCGCGGAGCCGCCGTAGCCCGGCAGCGCGCCTTCCGCCGCGCCCAGCACGATCAGATGCTTCACCTGATGGCACCGCATGGCGCTGACCGGGCCCGCCGTCACCGCGTCCAGCACAGGGGGGATGGTGCCCACATCATACTGGCTCAGCAGCAGTGTCAGCAGCCTTCCGAAGGTCTCCGGTTCCCAAACCGTTTCTCCAAGAACATCGTACAGCTGCTCCAGCGCGCCCAGCAGGATCTCCCACAGCTGATTAAGAATCTGGGCGCCCCGGTTGTCATTGCCCGCGTCCAGCTCATCGGCAAGCGCACCCAGCCGCCGGGCAAGCTGCGTTTCCTCCAAAAAGGCATAGAGGGCGCGCACCTGGTCACCCAGATTTTTCGCTCCGTCAAACCCCTTGCGCAGCCGCAGCAGCGGCGACATGGCAAGCTCCCTGCATTCATTCAGCCGCCGCAGACGGTCATCCGTTTCCGCCGTCCACAGCTGCCCCAGTCCGTCAGGGTGATTTTTCCAATTTTCATGCCAGTATTTCCCCCGGATTCCCCAGGTCACGGCATAATTTTCCACATGGTCACATTCATCCGCCGAAAGGGGCGACAAAATGGATTTCAGATACCGCAGCACATCCCGCTGCTCAAATCCACCCAGCGCCGCCTCCATGGCGGAGATCACGGTGATGATCACCGTTTTCTGCAGGATATCCTCCGTTCCGGAGCGGTACAGGGGAACACCGCAGCGGTGGAACACGAGCTCCAGCGCGTTCTGGTATGCGGCGGTATCTCCCATGACTACTCCGATGTCCCGGTAGCGGCATCCGCCGCGAACCAGCTCACTGACCCGCTCTGCCGCAGCCGTCACCTCATCGTGTACGCTCTGGGCCCGCAGCACCGTCAGCACCGGCCCCACGTTGGGGGTGCTCCCCTGAAACAGGCCGCCACAAACACGGCTCAGGCCGTCATCCTGTCCCTTAACGGTATGAACATCAAATTCCACCCCGGCCCGGCGGGCACATTTGATCAGCTCCGCCGCCGTTGCGCCTGCCTTTTCAAAGGCCATCAGCCCGGAGTCCACCCGGTCACAGTTCACGCCAACGGTCACACTGGGGGAAACCCGGATCAAATGCTCCAGAATCGCCAGATGCTGCCGTGTGTAGTCCGGGAACCCATCTATGTAAAATATGTGGTTTTCACCGAAATCCCCGTCCTCCAGCTGCTCCAGGAGCAAGGTCTCCCGGTCCCGGGGATCCCGCTTGCCCCGCTGGCACAGGCCGTCGTAGGCGCTCAGCAGCAGCGACAGCTCCTCCAGCTTCTGGGCAAGCGTGCCCTCCGTCTGCAGCGCGGCAGCATGGAGATCCTCCGCCGAGATCCGGCAGCGCTTGAATTCGTCCACCGCGTCCACCAGTGCCGTCAGAAACTCCGGCTTCGTCTCCACCGAGGCATAGGCCTTCAGGTGCCCGGCAAGCTGCCGGGCTGCCGCCGCCATGGCAACCACCCGGCCGCCATTGTCCAGGCTCTCAAATCCGGCGCTGCCGGAGGTATCCGCCACCCGCCTTGCCAGCCGGGTAAAGGACAGCACCTCCGCGAACCGGCTGGCGGTATCCCCTGCCGCTTCACAGAGCCTGCGCTCCGTGTCGTGGCTGATGAGCTCCGGCACCATATAGACCCTTCCGCCCCGCTGCGCCGCCACGTCACCGGCAATTCTATTCAGTATTTCATCCCGGACCAGTTTCCAGTCCGTTCCAATCACAAGGTGCAGCATCACCGCCACCGCCTTTTCTCTTTAATACCCTTATCATATCACGTTTCGGCGGCAATTGACAGAGTGAATTACTCCCTGAAGAGTAAATTTTGCAGCCGTCCAAGGCAGTCCAGAATAAAAAAGCGCACCTCATACCCCTTTTCGCCCTGCACCGTCTTGGTGAGCGTATCCGAAAATCCGCCGCCCACTGCCGCGGCGGCAAATTCGTCCCCGGTGGCGCTCATGCAAAGCTTGGGAAATACCACGCACCACCAGTTTTTCCCCTCGCCCTCGCCCACAACGATCCGCAGCGCCTCATATACCCCTGCGGGCAGTGTAAAGGTGTCATACACCCGGGTGTCAAAGGCCTCCTGCTCCAGACTCACCTGAACCGTGTCCGGGAATCCCGCCCGCTCCAGCACCGCGTTGGCAATTTCCTGAATGTCATCCAGATGCTCCGCAAGATATTCCTTTGCCTCCCCCACGGTGGTCATCCCCTCCAGGGCGAGGCTCAGCTCCTCCACCACCGCATCCCGAATCTGCAGCTTCACAGCCTGATCCTCCTGCGAATCGGAAGCCGCCACAACGTGCAGCCGCACCACATCCTCGCTCAGCGCCGCCCGGTCCTCCATCACGCCCCCAAGAAGAAACGCCCCATATATCAGCACACAAACCAGTGCCAGCCGGATCAATCGGAACATAAAAAACACCGCCCATCCTGAGTTTTTCAGCATGGGCGGTTCAATAAATACCGTTCATTTCCCCCGCCCATACCGGTTTTCTCTCAGTATGGACAAAATAGGGGCAGTTTATACAATTATTACCACGGCTTTTACACGGGCATTCCGATAAATACATCGGAGTAGCTGTCCTTGAGCATATTGCAGATCACGGCCGCCACCTCAAACTGGGACACGATGGCATACACCGCGGAGCCGGAGCCGGTCATCTGGTAGCCCACCGCGCCATACTGGTGCATCACGGACTTGATGTAGTTCAGCTCCGGATTGTCCTGGGTCACCACGCTGTCAAAAACGTTGCACAGGTTGTTGGCGACCTTCAGCAGATCACCGTTGAGCAGTCCGCTCTCCACAGCCGCCTGGTCAGGCCGCTTGGCAATGGCAACGCTGTCGATCTTATTGTACAGCTCCGGAGTGGATACGGAGAAAGCCGGCTTCACCACCACAAAAATGCACTCCGGCATATCCGGCAGCCTTCTCAGCTTTTCGCCCCGGCCTTCGCACATACAGGTGCCGCAGACCACGCAGAACGGAACATCGCTGCCGATCTGGGCGCCCAGCTCCGCCAGCGCGCCGATGGACAGGGGGCTGCCGTAGTGTCGGTTCAGGGCCCGCAGCACTGCCGCGGCATCCGCGCTGCCGCCGCCCAGTCCAGCCTGGCTGGGGATCCGCTTGGTGATCCGGATCTCAATGCCGTCGGGATCGTAGCCCAGGGCGTCACAGTAAACCCGTGCCGCTTTCCAAGCCAGATTGCTTTCATCGCAGGGAATGCCTTCCTTGTCGCAGATCAGTCTCCAGGGCTTTCCGGTTCCAACGTCGATCTCAATATCATCCCGGATGGACAGGGTCTGCATGATGCTTTTCAGATCATGATAACCGTCCTCCCGTTTTCCCAGCACATCCAGTGTCAGGTTCACCTTGGCATACGCGCCCTCGTACAGTGTGGTCATAGTGTTCCTCCAAAAGAGATTTTTTACATTATACTGCAAAAAAAGGAAGATTGCAATGTATAATTCCGCCCCACTTGGAGATTATAGCCATAGATCGAAAGGAGGTTTTCATATGGATACTATTGCATTGCTTCTGTCCATCATCGGCGGCCTGAACTGGGGTCTGGTGGGCATTTTCCAGTTTGACCTGGTGGCGTGGCTGTTCGGCGGGCAGGGTGCAGTCGTCAGTCGAATCATCTACACGGTCATCGGTCTTGCTTCGCTGTGGTGCATTTCCCTGCTCTTCCGCAAGGGAAACACCGTGGAGGGCGAATGATCTTCCCGGAACCTGTGAAAAAAGCGGCAGCACATTTCGTGCTGCCGCTTGTCTTTGTTTCTTAGCCGAATTTGCAACGGATGATGCAGGTGAAGGTCAGGCTGCCATACTGGGCATGGATCTTGGTGGTGCCGCTGCCCACCGCGGTAACGATGCCGTTTTCCACGGTACAAATATTCTCATTATCGGACACCCAGGTGATCAGGCTTGGATCCACATTCAGCGTAGACTTGTAAGCCCGCCAGGTTGCGCCCTTGGAGGTCAGGGTGGTGTCACCGTAGCCGGTGGAGCTGTCAATATAGACGGTGTTCCAGCCGAATACCAGTTCCTCCACCTTCACGCCGCCGGGAATGTAGTCACCGAAGTTGCAGGTGACCATGCAGGTAGCGACAGCATTGCCGCAGGTAACAGTGATCTGGGTCTCGCCGCCGCTGACAGCGGTGATCACGCCGTCGCTGGTGACGGTAGCAATGGACTCATCGGCACTGGTGAATACCAGCTCCTCGGTGGTGTCCTCCGGGGTCACATGGGCAGTGATCTGCCAGGTCTCACCCTCGGCAGTCAGCTCCACGATGATGCCGGAAAGCTCAATGCCCTCGCACTCAATGACCGGCTCCGTGTTCTCGCTCTGTGAAGGCTCCGTGTTGTCCGGGGTCTGAACGGGAGCAGTGGTGGTGGTATCAGGGTTTTCTTCCCCGCCGCCGAAGTAATGAATACCGATGTAGATCAACACCGCCGCAATAGCCAGCAGCAGGAGCACCACAACAACGATCAGGCCGGTATTGCTGCCATTGCTGT
>CAZHEG010000063.1:0-6260 GCA_964531435.1 uncultured Oscillospiraceae bacterium
GCGAAGCTGACGGAGCGGATGGCCCAGCAGCCCGAAAACAAGCACCTGCAGAAGCAGATGCAGCGGCTGTATTTGGCGAAGATCTCCACGGTTCACTCCTTTTGCTCGGATATTCTGCGGGAATATGCCCATTTGCTGGATATTTCCGGAGATTTTCGTGTGGCGGATGAGAATGAATGCAGCGCCCTGCGGGAAACGGTGATGACCCGGATGCTGGATTCGGCATATGACAACGCGGAAAATGATCCGGATTTCCGTGCTTTCGTGGACGCGCAGGGACTGGGCCGGGATGACCGCCTGGTGCCCCAGATCTTGATGAAGGTATACGACAGCGCCCGGTGCCATCTGGATCCGGATGGGTGGCTGGAGGGCTGTGTGGAGAATGCCCGGGTGGAGAGCCTGACGGATGCGGGCCAGACCCTGTGGGGCAAATATTTGATGGATGACCTGTTTTCCTATCTGGATCTGCAGATTCAGGCTATGGAAAAATGCGCAGCCCTTGCAGCGGCATCCGATGGGATGGAAAAGCCTGCCGCGCTGCTGGGCGACACGGTTGTGCAGCTGCGGCTGCTTCGCGGCAGCGGGACCTGGGATGAGGTGGTGCGCCGCAGCGGCATCGATTACGGCAGGCTGACCTTCGGCAAGAAATGTACGGACTACGAGCTGATCGAGCGGATCAAGGCCGTCCGCGCCGGCTGCAAGAAGGGCCTGGAGAAAAAGCTGAAGAGCTTTCAGGATGAAAGCGCCGTGGTGCTGGCGGATATGGCCCAGACCGGGGCGGCTGTCCGGGGTGTGGCGGCTCTGGTGCGGCGGTTCTCGGCGGAATTTGACCGGGCAAAGCGAAGCCGCCGGATCCTGGATTTCGGTGATCTGGAGCACAGGACACTGGATCTGCTGCTGGGAAAGAGCAGAAGCGGCGCAACAGCCGCGGCCCGGGAGATCGGCAGCCGGTTCCGGGAGATCATGGTGGACGAATATCAGGACAGCAACGCGGTGCAGGATGCCATATTCTCCGCCCTGACCCAAAAGCAGGGCAGCTGCTTTATGGTGGGCGATGTGAAGCAGTCCATCTACCAGTTCCGCCTGGCGGATCCCGGCATTTTTTTGGAAAAATATCAGACCTTCGCCGATGTCCGGACGGCGCAGCCCGGGCAGGGGAGAAAGGTAATGCTTTCCGCCAACTTCCGCTCCGGCGGGGCGGTGCTGAAAAGCGTCAACGATGTATTTGAATACTGCATGTCCCCGGCGGTAGGAGGATTGCACTACGGTGATGAGGAGGCCCTGAAGGAGGGAATTCCCCATGAGCCGCTGGGGGAGCCGGAGGTGGAGCTCTGGTGTGTGGATGTGCAGGAAAGCACCTACCATGAGGAGGCCGCCTTTGTTGCCGGGCGAATCCGGGAGCTGCTGGACGGCAGCCACTATGTGCGGCAGGGAAGTGAGCTTCGCCCCATCCGGCCGGAGGATATCGCGATTTTGCTCCGCTCTCCCGGGTCTGTGGGCGGCTACTTTATGGACGCGCTGGCGGGCCTTGGAATCCGGTGCACCAGCGGCGGCGGAGAGGATCTGCTGCAGACAAGGGAGATCGCCACGCTGCGATCCCTGCTTCAGACCATCAGCAATCCCCGGCAGGATATTCCCCTGATCGCTACTCTGGCAAGCCCGGTGTTTGGCTTCACCGCGGATGATCTTGCCCGGCTGCGGGCCGGAAACAAGCGGTGCAGCGTATATGATGCCCTGGTGAGAAGCGGCACTGAGAAGGCCGGGGAATTCCTGCAGACCCTGGGGGTGCTGCGGCGGGAGGCAAGACTGCTGACCCTGGCGCAGCTCATTGAAAAGATATTCCTTCTGACCCGAATGGACAGCATTTTCGGCGCCATGGAGGGCGGAGAAGCAAGAATGGAAAATCTGCAGGCCTTCTACACCATGGCAGCGGATTTTGAAAGTAATTCCCGGCACGATCTGGAACAGTTCCTGGAGCATCTGGATGCCATGGAGGAAAAGGGACTGATCGCCGCCGGAGAGCAGACCGCCGCCGGCGCGGTGACCCTGATGAGCATCCACAAGTCCAAGGGACTGGAATTCCCGGTGGTATTCGTCAGCGGACTTGCCCGGGAATTCAACCGGGAGAGCAGCCGGGCCCAGGTGCTGTGTGACCAGACGTTGGGCTTGGGCCTTTCCGCGGTGGACAGCAGGAACCGCCTGCGCTATCCCACCGTGGCGAAGCGGGCCATCGCGGTGAAAACCGTGGGGGACAGCCTTTCGGAGGAGCTTCGGGTGCTGTATGTTGCCCTGACCCGGGCCCGGGACCGCCTGATCATGACCTACGCGTCCCAGAGCCTTCAGGGTGACCTGACGGATATCGCGGCACGGATGGACATGGTCCCGCCGGAGCTGCTGACCCGGGATGTGGTATGTCCCGGTGAATGGGTGCTGATGACGGCGCTGCGCAGGACAGAAGCCGGAGCACTGTTTAATCTGGGCGGAAGGCCCGGGGAAACGGTACCGGGGGATCCTGTATGGAAGATCGGTGTTGTGAATGCCGAAAAGCAGGCGGGAACTGCATCGGAGGAGGAATGTACGGAAACAGCCGTTTCCCGGGAAGCGGTGGAGGCCATCCGGGAGGGGCTTTCCTTCCGGTATCCTTACAGCGCGGCGACCCAGGCACCCTCCAAGCAGACGGCGACCCAGCGGAAGGGCCGTGAAAAGGACGAGGAGGCCGCCGAGAATACCCGCAGCGACCAGACGGTGCAGCGGAAGTGGAGAAAGCCCAGCTTCGTTCAGGAGAGGCCGGACGGAGCCGACCGGGGCAATGCCATGCACGCTGTGATGCAGTATATTGATTTCGGCGTCTGCGGCGGTGCGGATCAGGTGCGCGATGAGATCCGGCGACTGGTACGGGAGGGGTATCTCACCCAGGAGCAGGCGGATCTTGCGGATGCGGACCAGATCGCCGCGTTTTTTGACACGGAGCTGGGGCAGAAGCTGCGGCTGGAGAAGCAGGTGCTGCGGGAATTCAAGTTCTCCATTCTGGATGACGCGGTGAACTTTGACCCGGCGCTGCAGGGAGAGAGGATCCTGCTTCAGGGCGTGGTGGACTGCGCGCTGATCGAAGAGGACGGCATCACCATCCTGGATTTCAAGACGGACCGGGTGACGGAGGATACCGTGGCGGAGCGGTCCCGGCACTATGCCCCCCAGGTGGCGGCCTACGCCCAGGCCATGTGCCGCATCTATCAAAAGGAAGTGAAGGCGGCGAAGCTGTACTATTTCCGGCTGGGGAAATTTGTGGATATGCTGTGATCAGGAATAAGAAAGGGTGCGCGAAACGCGCACCCTTTGTTTGCTCAGCGGCAGTCCTTGGAGCTGGGCTTGGCCTCGTTGGTCTTTTTGTTCTGGTTCTGGGTCTCGTTCTGGGTTTCGTTGCGGGTGCAATTCTGCTTGTTGTTCTTCATGGTTGTAGCCTCCAAATTTATGGGCACCTCTAAAAACTCCCCTTTTGCGATTTGTGCGGATCTTTTGCTCCAACAATTCATTTCGAAAAGTCCGCAATACACAAAGTATTCCGAATTTTCCGAAACTTATGTTAAATCAAAATCTCCCACCCAAATCATCAAAAAAAGTTTTTAGAGGTTGCCTTATTACTTGTCACGGGAGTAGTATATCCGAAGTGTCAGGATTTATCCTTCGCTTTGAAAAGAATGCTGACCGTCAGGCCGCTGATGATGGCGGCGGTGATGCCACCGGCTGTGGCCTTCAGCCCTCCGGTGAAGATGCCGAGAAAGCCGGTCTCGTCAACCGCATCCTTCACGCCCTTGGCAAGGGTGTTGCCAAAGCCGGTAAGGGGAACGGTTGCGCCGCACCCGGCCCATTCGGCGAGGGGCTTGTACAGGCCCACTGCGCCGAGAATGACCCCGGCTACCACGTAGCTGACCAGAATGCGGGCAGGGGTCAGCTTGGTCTTGTCGATGAGGACCTGGGCGATCAGGCACAGAAGGCCGCCAACCACAAATGATTTCAGATATTCCATTCAGTTTTCCCTCCCATGGATGCAGACGGCATGGCAGATGCCTGGGATGGGCAGTCCCTGCTGGGTGGAAGTGGGGGACAGCAGGGCCCCGGTGCCGCAGAACAGAATCTTTTTCAGCTTGCCCCGGTCCAGCTCGTCCAGAAGGTGTCCGCAGAGGGTCACGGCACTGCAGCCGCAGCCGGAACCGCCGGAATGAACATCCTGCTTCTGCCGGTCGAAAACCAGGGTGCCGCAGTCAGTAAGTCTGCCGCCCAGGGAAATGCCGTCCCGTTTGGCAAGCTCCAGCAGGGCTTCTTTGCCTACCTGTCCCAGATCCCCGGTGACGATCAGATCGTAGTCCTCCGGGGCGGTGCCCATGTCATCCAGGTGGGCCCGGATGGTGGCGTAAGCGGCGGGGGCCATGGCGGCGCCCATATTATTGGCATCCTTAACTCCAAGGTCCTTGACGGTGCCCACGGTGCAGCTGTGGATTCGGGGCCCCTTGCCTGCGGAGCAGACCAGCGCCGCGCCGCAGCCGGTGACGGTCCACTGGGCGGTAGGCGTACGCTGTCCGCCGTAGCCCAGGGGGAAGCGGTACTGCCGCTCGGAGGAGGCGAAGTGAGAGGAGGTCATGGCAATGACCCGGTCGGAAAATTCACCGCCGACGCACATGGAGGCCATCAGCAGGCTTTCCGACATGGTGGAGCAGGCTCCATAGAGGCCGAGGTGGGGGATTCCCGTATTTCGAAGGGTGAAGGAGGAGCCGATGCACTGGTTAAGAAGATCTCCGGAAAATACAAGTCCTACCTGCTCGGGGTGGAGATTCGCTTTTTGCAGCAGGGTGTCCAGGGTCATTTTCTGGAGCTGTTTTTCTGCCTGCTCCCAGGTCAGCATCCCGAACCGGGTGTCGGAGCTTGTCTTGTCGAAGGTGTGGGCCAGCGGGCCCTCGGATTCCTTTTTTCCCGCGATGCTGGCCCAGTGGGTGATGACCGGCATATGGGGCAGGGTGAAGCTTTGTTTTCCGCGTTTATTTGGTGCCATGGGCTGCCTCCTGCTGTGTTTTTGATAGTATGCGCCGGGAAAAACAGTTCTATGATAATTAAGGAAATACAAATTTTCCTTGCATTTTTTGGGTGTATATGTTAATATCAATCCGATATGTAAAAGCGATGAATGGGTCGCCTGTTACCGGACAACGTTTCTTCAGCGAATGCGGGTTGGTGGGAGCCGCGTGGGCGTGGTATTGGGCTTTCCCCCAGGAGCTGCTGCCTGAAATGATCAGTAGGGTGTGCCGGGTGATCCCGTTATCGGTCTGCGGCGTGTCAGCGCCGGAAAGAGCACCCGGATGGGTGAATTGCGGGTGGTACCGCGGAAGGACTCTCCTTTCGTCCCGGTTTTCGGGATGAGAGGATTATTTTTTTGTTTGACATCCGGGCCCGCCGGTTTATTTGGATGGGACGGGTGCCAAATCCTTACGGGAGGAAAGATTAATGAAAGAAACACTGGAAAAGATCCGGCAGCAGGCGCTGGCTTCTCTGGAGGAGGCCAATACTCCTGCCGCCCTGGAAGAGCTGCGTGTTAAGTGGCTGGGCAAGAAGGGCGAGCTGACTGCAGTTCTGAAGATGATGGGCAAGCTGTCCGCGGAGGAGCGCCCCATCATGGGTCAGAAGGCGAACTCCGTCCGTGCTGAGATCGAGGCCAAGCTGGATGAGTGCAAGGCTTCCATCAACGCCAAGGTTCTGGAGGTCAAGCTGGCAAGCGAAGCCATCGACGTTACCATCCCCGGCGAGGAGGTCACCGTGGGTCACCAGCATCCCATGAACATGGTGCTGCAGGAGATCAAGGACATTTTCGTTGGCATGGGCTACACCGTGGTGGACGGCCCCGAGGTGGAGTATGCGGACTATAACTTCACCCGGCTGAACATCGAGGAGGGACACCCCTCCCGGGACCGCAGCGATACCTTCTATTTCACCGATGACGACTCCGTGCTGCTGCGTACCCAGACCAGCTCCATGCAGATCCGTTTTATGGAAGAGCACAAGCCCCCGCTGTGCATGCTGGCTCCCGGCCGTGTGTTCCGTAAGGACGAGGCGGACGCAACCCACAGCCCCATGTTCCACCAGATCGAGGGTCTGGTGGTGGCGGAAAACATCACCATGGGCGATCTGAAGGGTGCCCTGATCACCATTATGAACAAGATCTACGGCCACAATGCCCAGGTCCGGTTCCGTCCCCATCACTTCCCCTTCAC
>CAZHEG010000064.1:0-6242 GCA_964531435.1 uncultured Oscillospiraceae bacterium
TGGATCATGGACGGCAATTTTAACCGCACCATTCCAAACCGCCTTGCCAAGTGCGACACGGTGATCTACCTGGATTATAACCGGGTCACCTGCATGCTGCAGTGGATCAAGCGGGTGATCACCAATTGGGGCCATGCCCGGGCGGATATGGCGGAGGGCTGCAGCGAGTGGTTCGACCCGGAAATGGCCGGCTGGATCTGGAATTTCAATAAGAAGCACCGGGAGAAATATTACCGCCTGCTGAATGAAGCGGAGGGAGTGGAAACCATCGTCCTGAAAAACCGCCGCATGGTCAGACGTTTTCTAAGAGATTGCCACGCCGCCTTCGGCTCCCCGCAATGACAGAATAATCTGGACAATAAGGGTGCGTTGCAAAACGCACCCTTATTTGTTGGAAGGAAAAATTGGAATTTATCTAACGGTTACCACAAGAGTTGTCATCCCGAACGGAGCGGAGCGAAGCTGAGGGATCTACGCACTTATGGTTACATTTGCGGTAAAATCGGTGCCAAGATCCCTCGGCTCCCATTCGGTCGCTCGGGATGACACCTTTTTTGGTAATTTACAACGGTACGACAAACTGATGTTTGAACCCCAAAACAAGGGAAGGGTGCATTTTGCAACGCACCCATTTTCTTACAGCAGCCGGAATTTCCAATTGCCGTCCTCTTTATAATAGTAGAATTCGCTTAACCCGTCATCCTCCATGACCTGCACCATGGCCTCCATATCCGGGGCAAGGGGGTAACTGCTTAATTCGCTGCGCTGGATCCAGAATACATCCCCCTCCTCCGAGGACCGCAGCTCACCGTGGAAGCGGTCTGCCTTGAAAAAGAAAACCACATACCGCTCACCAACCTTGGTCTGGAACTGCTTGGTGCCGCACAGGGTGGGATTTTCCACGGTCAGGCCTGTTTCCTCCCGGACTTCCCGGATCACGGACTCCACAAAGGATTCCCCCGGCTCCACATGACCGCCGGGGAACGTGACCCCGGGCCAGTCCGGATTTTTCCGGTCCTGGACCAGCAGCCTGCTGCCGTCAGTCACCATGCACATATTGGTAAAAATGGCCTTTTCCATTTACTTCACCCTCGGCAAGATGTCGTTTTCAATGACGCGTACCAATTCCTCCAGCTCTGCCGCGGTGGTATCCCGGCAGATGGACACCCGGAAGGAGCCGTCCATCACGGCAGGGCTCAGGCCCATTGCCGTCAGGGTGTGGCTGCGGTGACCCTTGGCGCAGGCGCTGCCGGCGGATACACAGATGCCCGCATCCTGGAGGATGTTGATGGAATTCTGGGTGGGGACACCGGGAACGGAAAGGGAGAGAATGTGGGGTGCCTCGTGGGAGCCGTTCACGGTAACGCCGATGGCTTCCAGCTGCCGGGCAAGTCCCTCCGTCAGCTCCTTTTCCCGCAGGATATCACTGCGGAAGGTGGCCGCGCCCGCTGCCGCAGCCGCGGCAAAGCCGAAAATGGCCGGGGTGGCCTCGGTGCCGCTGCGGTAGCCGCTCTCCTGTCCGCCGCCCAGAAGCAGGGCGGGGAAGGACCGCAGCCGGGGAGAAATGTACAGCGCGCCGGCACCCTTGGGCCCGTGGATCTTATGAGAGGATATGCTGATCAGATCGGCCCCCAGGGTCTTGGCGGCAAAGGGAACCTTCAAAAAGCCCTGCACCGCGTCGGTGTGGAAAATGGCGTCGGGGCAGACCCGGTGGGTCAGCTTTGCCATCTGGGCGATGGGCATTACGGAGCCAACCTCGTTGTTCACCATCATGATGGAAACCAGAATGGTATCCGGACGGAGGGCTTCCTTCAGCTGGGCGACGCCGATGTTGCCCATCCGGTCAGGCTGGAGGTAGGTCACCTCATAGCCCTGGCTTTCCAGCTCCTTCATGGGGTTCAGGATGGCGTGGTGCTCCATGGCGGTGGTGATGATGTGCTTGCCCCGCTTTCCCATCCGCCTGACGGTGCCGTGAATGGCCCAGTTGTCGGCCTCGGTGCCGCCGGAGGTAAAGAATACCCGGTCAGGCTCCGCACCCATGGCGGAGGCGACGGCGTGCCGCGCGGTGCGCAGATCCCGGGCGCAGTCGATGCCGAAATTGTACAGCGCGCTGGGGTTGGCCCAGTTTTCCGTCAGGGCCCGGGTCATCGCCTCTACGGCTTCCCCGCAGGGCTTCGTGGTGGCGGAGTTGTCAAGATAGATCATGGTTTTCTTCCTTTGTTTGCTGAAATAAATGATTGCTTATCGGCACAGGGTGCTGAGTTGACAGTTGACAGTGAAGGTATTTCCTGCGGAAATGATCAAAATTCGTCGGCGGAGCCGACACAATAACTGTCCACTCTCCACTTTCCACTGTCCACTAATCAAAAATTTACCCCACTTATTTTCCAACACAGAACCGCTCGAAGATCCGGTTGGTGATATCCTCCCGCACCGTTGCGCCGGTGACCTCGCCCATGGCGTACATGGCTTCCTCCACATCGGTGAGCACCGCGTCGGGGGTAAGCCCCAGCCCCAGGGCGTGGATGGCACGGTTCATGGCATCGTAGGCCCGGCGGATTGCGTCGCGCTGCCGGGCGTTGGTCAGGATACTGCCGTCGCAGGGGGTTTCGTTTTCAAACAGCATCTCCACCACGTCAGCGAATTGCTCCAGACCCTCGCCGGTGGCGGCGCAGATCTCCACAACATACATAAAGGGAAGATCCGACGGGGCGACCCGGCTTCCCAGATCCGTTTTGTTGATCAGGGCGACGGCGTTTTTGTGCTCTTCGCACAGCTCGATGATGGCAAGATCCTCATCGGTCAGCTCATTGGAACCGTCGCAGACGAAGATCACCATGTCCGCGTTTTCCACAGCCCGGCGGGAGCGCTCCACGCCCATGGCCTCGATTCTGTCATCGGTCTGGCGAATGCCCGCGGTATCAATGAGCCGCAGCTTCACACCGCCCACCTTCACCGTTTCTTCCACGGTATCCCGGGTGGTGCCTGCCACTTCGGTGACGATGCACCGTTCGTAGCCGGCCAGGGCGTTGAGCAGACTGCTCTTTCCCACATTGGGTTTTCCCACGATGGCGGCTGCCACGCCGGAGCGAAGGATCTGGCCCTGCTCGTAGGTCTGCAGGATGGTGTTCAGCGCCTGGGCATCCTTGCGCAGGGAGCCGGAGTAGGCCCCGAGACCGAAATCCTCGATATCCTCGTCGGGGTAGTCCAGCACTGCGTGGAAATGGCTGCAAAGGTTGGTCAGGTCATCATAAATGGGGGCAAGCTTCTTCTGCAGCACGCCCTCCACCTGTCCTGCCGCGTTTGCGGCGGCTTCGGGGGAGTCTGCCTCGATCAGGTCGATGACAGCCTCCGCCTGGGTCAGATCCAATTTGCCGTTGAGGAAGGAACGCTTAGTAAATTCGCCCCGCTTGGCGGGCAGTGCCCCCGCGGCGTACAGGGCTTCCAGTCCTGCCGCCAGCACGGCGGGGGAGCCGTGGCAGTGAAATTCCACGGTGTCCTCTCCGGTGTAGCTGTGGGGGCCCCGGGAAACGATGGCGCAGCAGGAGTCAATGACCCGCCCTTGCTTATCATGGAGCTGCCCCAGCATCAGCTTCCGGTCGGGAGCTTCGGAAAGGGGCTTGCCGTTATTCAGTGTAAAAACCGCTCCGGCGATGCTGATGCATCCGTCTCCGGAGAGGCGGATGATGCCAATGGCAGAAATCACATTGCCTGTGGATACGGCGGCGATGGTGTGGGACATGGTGCTCTCCTTTGGTGTACTGAAATTATTTGGACTGTAAAAATGCCAGAGGGTCCCCCTCACTGGCGATGAAGTGCATCAGCATAAAGGCGCAGGGGAGCGCCACATTTTCTTCCTTCAGGATCCGGCTGCATTCGGCACGGTCTGCCAGGATCACCTGGATATCCTCGGTTCCTTCCTGGTGGGTGTTGGTGGGCGCTCCGCTGCAGTAGCCGAATACGGTGCCGCAGCTTTCGTCGGTCATGCCAACGGTCATGAAGAAGGGACGGCTGTAAGCTCCGCCGTCCACCGGCCGGAATTGAAGCCCGGTCTCCTCGTACATTTCCCGGATGCCGGCTTCCAGCATATTTTCCCCCGGCTCCACAAGACCTGCCGGGAATTCGTACACATAGCCGTTGATGGGATAGCGGAACTGACGGATCAAAACCACCTTGTCTTTGGCTTCACCGTGAATGCCGCACAGAATCACGCCGTCAGGCTCATTGTCGTGGGTCACAGCCTTCAGCGTGTCCGGGGATCTGCGGCGGGATGCCACATAGTAGGGCGCGCTGCTTCCGTCCCGGAAGGATGCGTCCAGTTCATACAGATTCAGAAAACGGTTATCCGTCAGCTTTTTGATTCCTTTTACCCGATCCATGGCGGTCCCTCCAATGCCCATAATAATGTATCATACCATTATTTTTTCCCGATTGCAACATAATCTCCCGGAAATTCGGCTATCCTATCCGGGAGGTGAAAAAGATGGAATTGACCGACCGGAATATCCGTGACCGCTTCGGCGGAGCCGGGGATTTTAACGCCCGCACACTTCGCAGCGGGGGCCATACCCTCTATGCCTATTTTATCGACGGCCTGGTGTCGGGCTCCGATATTTCTGACTACATTATAAAACCAATATCCCTGTATCCCGGCGCGGCAGGCATTCGATCCCTCTATGACGCGGCAATGGAGGGGATGGTCTACAATGCCGTCGCCGTGGCCTGCACTGATGCGGAGGATGCCGCGCGGAAGCTGGTCAACGGCTTTTGTGTCGTTCTGTTCCCGGATGCGGGAGCCATCGCCTATGAGGTCAAAACCGGGGAAAAGCGTTCCATCGCCGCACCCGATATGGAAAATACAGCAAAGGGCCCAAAGGATTCCTTCGTGGAAACCGTGCGGAGCAACACCAGCCTGATCCGGCGGCACCTCCGTTCGCCGGATCTTCGGCTTTATGAGACCCAGGTGGGCAGGCGGAGCCTGACCAATGTTTCCGTTGTGTGGCTGGATGGCCTGACCAATCCTGAATTCGTGTCCCGCATGATGCGCCGCCTTCAGCAGATCGATGTGGATGGCTTCCTCACCCCCGCAGCGGTGGAGGAGTATGTCACCGGCTCCCGGAAAACGGCCTTCCCGCTGCTGCAGTATACCCAGCGGACCGACCGTTTTTGCAAAGGCATCCTGGATGGAAGAGTGGGCCTGATCGTGGATGGTATCCCATTGGGTTACCTTGCCCCGGTGGATCTGGGATGCCTGCTGGATTCTGCCGAGGATTACAGCCGGGATTATATTTCCGCCTCCGCGGTGCGGATCCTGCGGTATGGGGCATTGCTCATCGATCTGCTGCTTCCGGCACTGTATATCGCCATGACGGTCTGGCATGCAGACTTACTGCCGCAGCCGATCGCCCAGGTGATCCTGCAGGGAAGGGAGGGGGTGCCCTTTTCTCCGGTCTGGGAGATTTTGATGCTCCTATTGGCCTTTGAATTGCTGCAGGAATCCGGGATCCATATGCCTCCCAGTATTGGACAGTCGGTGTCCGTCATCGGAGGAATCGTGGTGGGCACCGTGGGCGTGGAAGCGGGACTGGTTTCCGCGGTTGCCTTGATTGCGGTCAGTCTGGCCGGGGTCTGCGGTTTTGTTATTCCGAACCGGGATCTGGCGAATGCACTGCGGGTCTGGCGTTTTTTGCTGGCGGCTGCGGCAGCTTGCGCAGGCCTGTGGGGGATGGCGGTGGGGATCATTCTGCTGCTTGTCCACCTGTTCCGGCTGAAAAGTCTTGGCGTACCTTATATCCATCTTTTTGAGCCGGGATTTTTGCGCCGCCGGTTGATGAATTATAAATATAGAAGAAAGAATTTCAAACCTCAAAACAGCCGCCGCCAAAGGTGACCGTTGGTGGAAATATACAGAAGCTCAAAATCCCGGCGGCATATTTGGGGCCTCAAAATGAGCCGAAACACAAGAACTGCCTTCTTGAAAAAATGTCGTAAAAAATTGAAATTTGTGCTTGACAAAAGGGTGCAGAGGTGGTATTATATGCAAGCTGTCCGCGAGGGCGGCGCTCATAAAAAGGAAGCGGAAAGAAATTTGCAAGAAAATGAAAAAAGTTCTTGACAAATGGAAGAACGCGTGATAGAATGAGCAAGCTAACTGCGATGAGCGGCTGGCGGCTGTACCTTGTAAATTGAATAATGTGAGACAAACTAGACACCTTGGACAATTAAAATGGATTGTTTAAGCG
>CAZHEG010000065.1:0-6241 GCA_964531435.1 uncultured Oscillospiraceae bacterium
TCATAATTGCCAAGACGCATGGTTACTCTCTCTTTCTGAGATAAATTATAGTTTAGCGCACCGATGTGGCATACAACAATGTAGGGGCGGATATGATCCGCCTGCCGCACCCCCAAAAAATATTCACGTCATTGCGAGGAGGGCGAATGCCCGACGTGGCAATCCCGTGGATTTTCAGGGAGCGTCGATAGCGGGAAACGCGGCATTTATCCGCAAACACTCCACATTTACCCCATTGTCATTGTCTGCGCCGCCATACGGGATTGCCACGTCGCCGCCCTTTGGGGCGGCTCCTCGCAATGACGTACAAATTTTTGGCGCGCCGAAACAGCACGACAAACTACAATTTATCTTCTCATATCCTGCCTGATTATAGCACACCGGTGGGTGTTTGGCAAGTCAGAACACGCTGCTCAGCAGCCACACCAGCGCCGTCAGTCCCGCGCCCCCGCAGGCCCAGACCGGGCCGTAGTAGCGCAGCTTTCGCTTCCCATCCCCTGCAGGCTGGCGGATGGCCCGCCGCGCCTCCTGCAGCAGCATCTCATCCGTCACCTCCGGGGCATCCTCCCGCAAAATAAAGATCGCCTGTTCAAACAGCTTCCGGTCCGGCGACTGCACCACGATGACCTGCCGGGTAATTCCTTTTACCATACGCAAAAGCCTCCTTTGGTCATACTATGCCCAAATGGAAATGTCTGCATACCCCGAAAACAGAAAAACAGGGATGCCGAAGCATCCCTGTTCGTTGGATGGATCAATGGGTGATGGCCATCTCCGTCTCCTTGTCGAAGACATGGATCTTGGCGGGGTTCAGGGCCACGGTGATGGTGCTGCCATAGCGGGCGGGGGTCTCGGCGCTGACCTTAGCGGTGAAGAGGGTCTTCTTCACGTTGGCATAGGCATCATCGGTGAACTGGCGCTGGATGTTGTCGGGCTTTTCGTTCAGCAGGTTGAAGTACAGCAGAACCTCGGCGCCCAGCAGCTCGTAGCCGTTGATCTTGACCTGGATCTGGCTGTCGGGGTGAGCCTCCAGCTCATGCTCGGACTCCAGGATATCCTCGGGACGGATGCCCATGACAACCTGCTTGCCCACATAGCCCTGCTCCTTCAGGATGGCGGCCTTCTGCTCGGGCAGCTTCACAGTGAAGCGGTCGAACTCCAGGTAAATGTCATCGCCCTTGGCAACGCAGTCGGCGTTGACGAAGTTCATCTGGGGAGAGCCGATGAAGCCGGCGACGAACAGGTTGACAGGCTCGTTGTACAGCTTCTGGGGAGAGGCCACCTGCTGGATCACACCGTCCTTCATGACGACGATGCGGGTGCCCAGGGTCATAGCCTCGGTCTGGTCGTGGGTAACGTAAATGATGGTGGCGCCCAGGCGCTGATGCAGGGCAGCGATCTCGGTACGCATCTGCACACGCAGCTTGGCGTCCAGGTTGGAAAGGGGCTCGTCCATCAGGAACACCTTGGGCTCACGAACGATGGCACGGCCCATGGCAACACGCTGACGCTGACCGCCGGACAGAGCGGCGGGCTTGCGGTCCAGCAGCTCTTCCAGGTCCAGAATATGGGCGGCGTCCTTGACCTTCTTGTTGATCTCATGCTTGGGGGTCTTGCGCAGCTTCAGGCCGAAAGCCATATTGTCCCGGACGGACATGTGGGGATACAGTGCGTAGTTCTGGAAAACCATGGCGATGTCGCGGTCCTTGGGCTCGACATCGTTCATCATCTTGCCGTCGATCCGGAACTCACCGTTGGAGATATCCTCCAGACCTGCGATCATACGCAGCGTGGTGGACTTGCCGCAGCCGGAAGGGCCGACGAAAATAATGAATTCCTTATCCTCGACCTCCAGGTTGAAGTCCTTAACGGCCTCGAAACCGTTGGGATAGATTTTGTGAATGTGCTTCAAAGACAAACTGGCCATGATTTTACCCTCCTGAAATTATGTGAAATGTTTATTTTTTTCTGTTATTTCCCGGCATCGTGCCGAATGTGTACTCAGTAATTGCAGCGGACCCAAACCGCCATTTCTCCCGGGCTCCGGTTGCCCCAGAAGCAATAGGGAACGAAACGCAGCCGGGCAGGCTTCTTTTCGGGCGGCTTCGCTCTGTAAAGCGCTTCGCCGAATTCCCCTTCGTCCAGCCGCCAGCCCTGGGCGGTGATCACGCCGGTGCCCTCCAGGAGGTCATCCTCCCAGCAAAATTCCGGCGGCGCGTCCCGATTCAGGATCAATCCCGCGAGGCCCGGACCGTTGTCCGTTTCCTCCAGGCAGTAGACCATGGGGCCCTTCATGACGGCGCATTTGCCGCTGTCGCTGGGCACCCTCGGGTGAGCGTAGACCAGGCGGATGGGAACGTCGAAGCGGTAGCCGATCCGCACCTCCCTGCCCTGGATCGGAAGGACCGCGTAGCCCTTCTCTTCCTCCACCGCGGCAGGCTCGCCGTTGACGGTGACGGTGAAATTCTCGCCGTAGTCCGGCAGCCGGAGCATCAGCTTGCCCCGGAGCTCCTCCCGGGCGGTCAGGCTGATCTCCACCTCTCCCTTCCAGGGTAGGCCGGAGGTCATTTCCACCCGGACCGGGGTATTACCCATGCGGACCTGGTAGCTGCCGCCGACGAAAAGGTTGATCCAAAGCTCTTCTCCGCCTCCGAAGAAGATGTAATCCGCCAGGGATGCCAGGCACCGCGCGATGTTTGGCGGGCAGCAGGCACAGCCGAACCATTTCTGCCGCCGGGGCTTTACATGGTTTTTGTCGGTAGCCGGCAGGCAGGCGGAGGGAACGACCTCCAGGGGATTGACGTAGAAGAAGCTCTTGCCATCCATGGCAACGCCGGCCAGCACCGTGTTGATCAGGGCCTGCTCCGCAGTGTCCATGTATTTGGCTTCTCCCGTCAGCCGTGCCATCCGCCGGCAGAACATTGCCAGCGCAATGGAAGCGCAGCTTTCGGAATAATTGGTATCGTTGGGCAGATCGTAATCCGCGGTGAACCGCTCCAGCGCGCCGGAGCTTCCCACACCGCCGGTGATGTACATCCGCTTGCGGGTGATGTTATCGTAAAGGGCCTCGCAGGCTTTTTTCAGGCCCTCATCCGCATAGTGCAGGGCCAGATCCGCCATGGCGGAGTAGAGATACAGCGCCCGGACTGCGTGTCCTTCGGCTGTTGTCTGCTCCCGCACCGGCGCATGGGCCTGTCCGTATACGCTTCGGTAGGGATTTGGATCGTGCCAGACATCAATGAAGCGCGGCAGGGTGTGCTCCCGCTCCAGATAATCGCTGGTTCCGCGGCGGTCGATGAACTCCAGGGCCATGGCCCGGTATTCCTCCCGCCCGGTGACATCCGCCAGCTTGTGCAGCGCCAGCTCGATCTCCTCATGGCCGGGAACTCCGTCCTCATACCCGGGGCTGTGGAAAACCTCCAGAATGTGGTCGGCGCAGCGGCAGACGATCTTTAGAAATTCGTCCTTTCCCGTGACCTGGTAGTAGGCTACCGCCGCCTCGATAAAGTGGCCCGCCGTGTAAAGCTCATGGCCCTCTTTCAGGTTGCAGTAGTATCGGCCCGGATACAGGATGGAAAAATGGGTGTTGAGATAGCCGTTTTCCTGCTGGGCCTGACCGATGAGCCGGATCAGCTCATCCGCCGTCTGCTCCAGCGCCGGATCGGGATGGTAAGACAGGGAGTAGGCCACTGCCTCCAGCCATTTCGCCACATCCGTATCCTGGAACACCCAGCCGTGGAAGGTCCCCTCCTCCAGCCCCGCGGCAACACGCAGGTTGCGAATGCTGTGGCTGGGCTCCGCATCCGGCTGCTGGTCATTCAGCGCCCGGTACTGGTAAGGAATGATCTCTTTAGTCACCAGGGATGTGTAGCGGTTCCAAAAGGGATCATCGATCCGCAGCTGGCTCAGGGGAAAATATTCAGTTTTTTTGCCGTTGGATGCATTCATTTCACATCCTCCTTAAAGCAAATGGACTGTTTATCTTTAAACTCAACATAAAGTTGAAGTAATACTCGTATTTGACTAAATAATTTAAGAAAAACCTAAAATAACCGTTGACCTGATGGGAAATATCTCCTATAATATGAGCTGAAATTCAAAACACTGAAGGGGTTAATTTATGCTTCACATTACATCTCTGGATGAAGGTCTGGAGCTTTTTAAGGCTCTGGGTTCTGATATGCGGGTAGAGATCCTCAAGCTCCTGCTGGAAAACAAGCAGATGAGCATGAACCAGATCGCCACCGCCCTGAACATCACCGGCGGTGCCCTCACGGGCCACATCAAAAAGCTGGAGTCCTGCGGCCTGATCACCACCACCAACGAATCCGCCAGTCACGGCAATCAGAAGCTTTGCACCCTGAGCACCGGCCGCATCCTCATCGACATCGAAAAGGAAGCGGAGGCCAGCAACGTATACGTCACGGAGCTGAAGATCGGCCAGTATTCCGACGTGAGCATCTGCCCCACCTGCGGCCTGGCCACTGCCGAAAAGCTCATCGGCCAAGTGGATGATCCCCGGTATTTCGACCACCCGGAGCGGTTCAACGCGGAGATCCTGTGGTTTACCAAGGGCTACGCGGAGTACGCCATTCCCAATCTGATCCCCCGCAGCCAGGTGATCAACAGCATCAGCATCTCCTGTGAGCTGTCCTCGGAGGCACCGGGGGTCAACAGCACCTGGCCCTCGGATATCAGCTTCTCCATCAACGGCATCCCGGTGGGACAATGGACCTCACCCGGCGATTTCGGCGATGAGAAGGGTCTGCTGACTCCCGACTGGTGGCCGGAAAACTGGAACCAGTACGGCCTGCTGAAGCTGCTGACCGTCAACCGGAAGGGCACCTTCATCGACGGCCTGAAGGTCAGCGATGTGACCATCGACAGCCTGAACCTGGTTCCCGGCAAATCCTTCCGTTTCCGGATGGGCGTCAGCGACGATGCCGAGCACGTGGGCGGCATGACCATCTTTGGCAGCGCCTTCGGAAATTACGGGCAGGGAATTCGGGTCAGCCTGAATTACGCCCCCGCCCAGCGATAAATTTGGATCCAGCGCGGAGCCGGTGACCCGGCTCCGCTATTTTGTTACCATTTTTTGTAGGGACACTTGCTGTCCTTACGGATGGCCCTCAGCTCCACGTAGCAGCCGCAGGCCATGCAGGTGGGGCCGCTCAGCTTTTCGCAGCCCTCGCACACTTCAATGCGGTGGTCATAAACCTCCGGCGCTGCCCGGTACTTCTCCGGGGTGGCGGCCTTGTTTTTCTCGATCAGTGCCAGGTAATCCTTGGCCTGCTGACCGATCAGGCACCGCTTGCAGATTCGGCTCATTTGCTCAGCCGAACCATCACCACAGAGGCGGCGGGCAGCTTCACAGTCAGGCCGTCCATAGCAAACTCCTGCTCGGTGACCACATCAGGATCATCGAAGGTATTGTGGCTGTGGATATCCGGTCCGGAAACGATCTTGGACTCGATGACCTTGTAGCCCCGGCCCTTCAGCTTCAGCTGGACCTTTTCAGACTCGGTGGCGGAAAGGTTGCCCAGGGTGACGGTGATGATGCCATCCTTTTCGGAAACGGACTCGGTGATCATGGGAACGGGATAATCGCCGGTGCCCACTGCCTTGGTGCCGGTCAGCTTACTGCTGAGCAGGTCGGCATCCTGGTGGTAGCGGTACATACGCATCACGTGGTAGGTGGGGGTCTTGACCATCTTCTCGCCCTCGGTCAGCAGCACGGACTGCAGCACATTGACCATCTGGGCCAGGCAGGCCAGCTTCACCCGGTCGGAATGCTTGTTGAAAATATTCAGGGTGATGGCAGCGATCAGCGCATCACGGACGGTGTTCTGCTGATACAGGAAGCCGGGATTGGTGCCGGGCTCCACATCGTACCAGCCGCCCCACTCATCCACGCTCATGCCCACCTTCTTCTCGGGGTCATAGCGGTCCATGATCTCGGCGTGCTTCTCGATCAGCTCCTCCATGTACAGCGCCCGGTACATGGTCTGGTACCAGGACTCCTGGCTGAACTCGGTGGCGCTACCCTTGTTCTCCCATCCGCCGGGATGGACGTAATAGTGCAGGCTCAGCAGATCCATCTGGCCGTGCATCCACTTGGGGCAGCGGCCGAAGGTGGTATCCAGAACCACGTCGGTCCACTCGTAGTCATCCACGTTGGCACCGCCACAGATCTTCTTGATGGGGTTCTTGGGGTCATAGTTGCGGACATAGGTCTGGAACT
>CAZHEG010000066.1:0-6240 GCA_964531435.1 uncultured Oscillospiraceae bacterium
CCGTCCTGGGCTGTGATCCTGCGGCAGAAGGGGTGGATGGTATCCTGGATCAGGGCGCTGCGCAGATTTTCCGCCAGCACCGCCACACCCTCCGGCAGCTCCCGGGAAAGCTTAATGTCGATCAGGCCGCTTTCCATGCCCCACCAGTAGTTCACCGCCTTGCCGGAGGCTTCATCCTTGTCCCATTTTCCGGCGATGTAGGCCTTCACCACGGACTCGTAGAACTTGCCCCACACCCACACCGGGGATGCCAGGGGCCGGAGCTGGTTGTTTTCGTCCAGCCGGTAGGTGCCGTAGCTGCAGCCGTCCACGTAGTATTTATCCTCCGTGGGCACATCCCGGTTGGAGAGGACCCGAACGCCCTCGTTAAACAGCTCCTCCTGATGGTTTCCCGGCAGGCAGGACCAGCGAAGCAGGATCTTCGCCCGGGGATTGGTGAGCTGGGCACCCAGCGCAAAGGCATTGATGGAGGCGGGAACCCCCACAATGGGCGCGTTGCCGATATAGCCGATGCGGTTATTGTCTGCCATAGCGCCGGCAATGGCGCCGGTGATGAATTTCGCCTCATACATCCGGCCGTAATAGCTGCGGATGCTGGAATAGGGCAGATCCACGGCGCAGTTGAGGAATTTGACCTTGGGATATTTCACCGCCATGCGCAAGGTGGAGCGGCCCTGCTGGGGCGTTGTGGTAAATACGATGGCCGCGCCGTCGGCAACTGCCTGCTCCAGCAGATACTCCGTCTGGGCGGGGCTGTCGGCGTGGAAATAGCTGCGGACCCGGACCTGGCTGCCCAGGGCCTGCTCCAGATATTCCCGGCCCCGGTCGTGGGCGGTGATCCACTCGCTGCACTCGGGGGACAGGGCGTGGACAAAGGCCACCCGGATATGATCCGTCACCACCGGCAGCAGCCGGTTGATAATGTTTCCCTTTTTCTCCGAGGGCTCCAGGTGGAGGGCCACCGGCTCCTGATGGGACAGGGTCTTCAGCTCCTTTTTCAGGCCCGCCACGCTCTTTTTCAGCTCCGCGGCAGTCATCTGGCCCAGATCCCGGAAGGGATACACCTGCAGCCACAGCAGCAGCGCCTCCTCCGGCAGCAGGTCGGGAAGGTCCACACCCTGGGCATCCAGGGCATCCTTAAAGTAGCGGAAATAGGCGTTGAAGGTCCTTCTTTCCCACTCGTCCCATTTTTCCCCGGGCTCCTTGCCCAGCTTTGCCAAAAGCTCCCCATAATCGCCGGGGCGGCGGAACTGGACGGTGTAGAGCCCCGCGTCCTTATAAAATTCCAAAAATTCATAGTAGGCCCGGATTCTGGGATCCCCGGATTCCGGGGGCAGGATCCGCTTCACCTGGGCAAAGATCCGGGGCGAGCCGAAATGCCGCAGGACGCTGACCCGCTTGTTGCCCTCCTGCACGTAGAAATTGCCCAGATACTCATAGGCAAGGATGGGCTCGCGGATGCCCTCCTCCCCCAGGTGGTCGGCACACAGGTTGATCCACTTGGCGGCAAATTCGCTCTCCACGCTCAAAAGGGGACGGAACCCTGCCGTAAACGCGCCGGTCCGTCCGGCGGTAACGGTGCCCACGATGCGGCTGGCGGGAATCTCCAGCACGCCGATATCCCGGGCGGTGACCGCCTTATCGGGGAGGATCTCCTCCAGCACCGCGGGGGCGGTATTTTTTCCTGCCAGCGCCAGGGCCTTCTGCTCCTTCTGGGCCAGCTTCAGAGCCTGGGCATATTCCTCCCGGGCGATCTGCATATTCATAGGGCTTCTCCTTTCAAGGCATCCCAGCCACACTTCTCCATTCTGATGCTACTATGATACCCCTTTCCCGCGTGTTTTGCAATTCCAAATTTCCGCCGAAATTGCCTTGACCTACGATACCCTTCATTGTATAATAAGGAAAAATTATGTTTACCCGGGAGGAACAAACGTGTCTACGACTGAAACAAACATCTCTTCCACCGTCCAGCAAATTCTGGGCCAGGTGCGCCGTGTCGTCTCCGGCAAGGACAAGATACTCATGTGGGTCCTGGCTACCCTGATGGCCGGGGGACACATCCTTCTGGAGGATATCCCCGGTGTGGGCAAGACCACCATGGCGGTGGCCTTTTCCAAGGTCCTGGGCCTGAGCTACAACCGCGTCCAGTTCACCCCTGACGTGCTCCCCTCCGACGTGACGGGCTTCTCCGTTCCCAACACCGTCACCGGCCAGATGGAATACAAGAAGGGCGCCGTGCTGTGCAACCTCTTCCTGGCGGATGAGCTGAACCGCGCCACCTCCCGGACCCAGTCTGCCCTGCTGGAGGCCATGGAGGAGGGCCAGGTCACCGTGGACGGCATCACCCATCCCATTCCCAAGCCCTTCACCGTCATCGCCACCCAGAACCCCACCGGCGCGGCAGGCACCCAGCTTCTGCCTGACAGCCAGATGGACCGCTTCACCATCCGCCTGAGCCTGGGCTACCCCCGGCCCGAGGACGAGATGGCCATGGTCATCTCCCGCCTGAAGGGCAACCCCATGGCAGAGCTGACCCCCATCCTCACCGCCGAAGATCTCGCCGCCCTCCAGGCCGAGACCGACGCCACCTACGTCAGCGACGTGGTGGTGGAATACATCGTGCGCCTCATCGACGCCACCCGTAACCACGAAATGATCGCCCGGGGCGCCAGTCCCCGCGCCACACTGTCCGTCACCTCCATGGCAAAGGCCATGGCCCGGCTCCGGGGCCGGGACTATGTGATTCCCCAGGATGTCAACGCGGTGTTCCTGCAGTGCATCCCCCACCGCATCCTGCTGACCACCAAGGCGGAAGGCAGCGGCGTGACGGCGGAGCAGCTCCTGTCGGAGATTCTGGGCAGCGTCCGCCCGCCCCAGGCTATATGATCAAGCGCTGGCTGCTCTACCTGGTCACGGCACTCGGCTGCATCATTTTCTTCGCCGCCCACCAGACCCGGATGGCATGGCTGCTGATGATGCTGGTGCTGCTGACTCCCTGGCTGAGCCTGGTGCTGAGCCTTGCGCCCATGGTGCTGGCAAAGCCGTCGCTCAGCTGCCCGGATATCGTGACCGTGGGCAGTGATGTCCTGCTGCGGCTGGAGCTCCGCAGTCCGCTGCCCCTGCCTCCCTACCGCGCTTCCCTCCGGCTGGAGAACCGCATTACCGGCCACACCCTCCGGGCCCCGGGCAGCATGAAGCTGTCCACGGAGCACTGCGGCGGCTACCGGCTGGAGTGCGAATATTTCCATATTTACGACCTGCTGGGCATGTTCCGCCTGTCCCGGCGCATCCCGCCCCAGCGGATCCTGGTGCGGCCCATGGCGCTGGACGCTCCCGAGCCCCGGGAGCTGGAGCGGCTCCTCTCCCGGTCCCTGCAGCCTAAGCCCGGCGGCGGCTTCGCCGAGCAGCATGAGCTGCGGCTCTTCCGCCCCGGCGACAGCATGAACCAGATCCATTGGAAGCTCACCGCCAAGACCGGCAAGCTGACCATCCGGGAGCCTATGGTGCCCCGCCACGGGCGGATCGTGCTGACCGTCTCCCTCTTTGGCGACCCCCACACCCTGGACCGGAAATTCGGCAGGCTGCTGACCCTGAGCCGCCAGCTGACGGAGCGGGGGCTGGAGCATGATCTGCTGGGGCGCACCGCGGACGGCACCCTCTGCCGCACCATTCGCTGCAGCGAGGATCTGACGGACGCGGTGGACGAGCTGCTGTGCAGCAGCGCCGCGGGGGAGGATACCGTCCCCGACCTTACCGCGGCCTGGCACTGCCACATCGGAGGTAACGCCGATGAAGGATAAGAAATTCGTTTCCGGGCTCCTGGCCTTTGGGTACGCCCTGGTGATCAGCGTGGCGGGCCTGGGATGCCTGATATCGGGATTTGACCTGAGCCTGAAAAATGAGGCAGGCCTCATCCTGTTCTGCGCCGAGTTTTCCCTGGTTTGTGTGCTGTTTTTTACCCGCAAGTGGGGCCATGCGGCGCTCCCTATGCTGTCAGCGCTGCTGATCTGGACCCAATTCGAGGAGCTTCTAAGCTCCGTGGAGCTGCTGCTGTACCAGATCACCAGTCTCTACAACAGCGGCTACGGCTGGGGCTACATCCGCTGGAGCAGCGCCATTCCCGCCTCGACCCGGGTGGACGGCGCACTGATGCTGACGGCAGGCCTGATCATCGCCGCGGTTTCCTGGACGGTGTACCGCAAAAAATGGTGCGGCTTTGCCGTGATCGCCGGGCTGCTGCCCCTGATCAGCTGCTGCGTCCTGCTGGACACCGTGCCCGATGACCCCTGGCTGTTTGCCCTTGCGGCAGCTCTGCTGATGCTGATTTTGACCCACCGGCTGCGCCGGGCCTCTCCCCGGCAGGCCAACCGGATCACCGCCCTGATCCTGGTTCCCGTGGTGCTGTGCACCGCGCTGCTGTTCAACCGCTCCCAGGGCAAAAATTACTCCGCCACCGCCGGTGCGCTCCAGCAGCGCCTGCTGGAGCTTGCGGAGCGGTTTATCGACCTGGACATCGGCGGCGATCAGCCCATCGTCCCCAGCCCGGGAGTGGACAAATCCGTTTCCCATGTGAACCTGTCGAACACCGGCCCGCTGGAGCTGGCGGACTATGTCCCCCTGTACGTCACCGCCCCCGAAAGCGGCATCCTCTACCTGCGGAGCCAGGCCTATGACCGCTATACGGGCACAGGCTGGTATGCCACCGAAGGCAGCGAGGGCGACAACGGCTGGCCCGTATCGGGGCTGGAGATGATCGGCGAGGTGACCCTTTCCACCGTCGGAAAGCTGAATCAGCGGTTCTTCCCCTACTACGTGGGGGACACGGCCTGGTCGGATAAGATCAGCGACGGTGCCTACACCAATCCCAACCGGAAGCAGAAATACACCTTCTCCCTGTCCACCGCCGGAGAGAACGTCCTCTTTACCCCCCTGACCGCCGAAGAGACCGCGGCCTATACCGACCTGCCCGCCGACACCGCCAAGGCCGCCGAAAAAATCCTCGAAGAGATGCTGGGCAGCGGCGACTATACGGCCCGGCAAAAAGCGGTGATGATCGCGGAATATGTGCAAAGCTCTGCCGTTTATGACCTGAACACCCCAAAAATGGACAGCAATGCCCAGGACTTCGCCATCTGGTTCCTGGAAAGCAGCGACAGCGGCTACTGCGTCCACTTCGCCACCGCCACGGCGGTGCTGCTGCGGGCCGCGGGCATCCCCGCCCGGTATGTGACCGGCTATCTGACCTACACCATTGCGGGAGTGGAATGCCCGGTGAACAACACCCAGTCCCACGCCTGGGTGGAATATCTGGATCCGCAGCAGGGCTGGACCAGGCTGGAATCCACCCCCGGCGCCCAGGATGTGGAGCCCCCGGAGATCACCCTTCCCCCGGAGACCACCCTGCCGGAGGACACCACCGCGCCCCCGGAGACCACCCTGCCGGAGGATACCACCGCTCCCCCGGAGACCACCCTGCCCGAGGATACCACCGCCCCGCCCCAGACCTCCCAGCCTCCCCAGACCACCCAGCCCGCGGAGCCCTCCGAACCCGGGCCCAATAAGATCAATTTAGAGTGGGTGCGTTACATTCTGTATGTGCTGCTGTGCTGGGCCGTTCTCGCGGGACAGTACCGCCTGCGGCAAAAGCTGCGGCGCAGGCGCTTCTCCAAGGGCAGCGGCAATGCCCGGGGCCTGACCCGCTGGCGCTACGCCCGCTTCCTGTCCCGGATCACCGGGCTGAGCCGCCCGGCGGAGCTGCGGGCGCTGGCAGACAAAGCTGCCTTCAGCCAGCACGAGCTGACCGAAAGCGAGATCGCCCAATTCGATGGATGGATCCACGCCGCCCAGCAAAAGCTTCTGGATAAGCCCTGGCCTGTGAAATGGCTCCTGCGCCTGATCTTCGCCATATAAACCGCCGCCCCCATGCGTAAAAACAGACGCATGGGGGCGAATTTTATGCAAAAACGGCGGTCTTTGAATGACAGTCCCTCCACCGCGCCACAATAATGGCGAAGGAGGGAAACGGATGAAGCAGGAGGACGAAAAGAAAAAGCCGGGCTGGGAGGTTTCCGACCCAAAGCCCCCGGTGGTGGAAGCCGGACATCTGGAGAGCAGGAAGCAGTTTTGACGGTGCATTGCAGGGGCCGGCGACCACGGCGCCAAATATGACCTTCCCCCTGGGGGGAAGGTGGCACGGCGTCAGCCGTGACGGATGAGGGGTCATAACGGAACACATTA
>CAZHEG010000067.1:0-6235 GCA_964531435.1 uncultured Oscillospiraceae bacterium
GCATTGGCGGACATATAGAACGCAACAGCATCAGCACCGTTTGGCGTCAGCTCCAGCTGCGTAAATTCGCAGGAGAATTGGACCCGCGGCATATCAAGCTGGGCAAGCTCCGTCAAAATACGCTCCGACATGGCGGCGGCGGACTGTTTGCGGTTTTCCCGCAGGGCAAGGGCCGCATCCCAGGCGGTCTTTTCCGCCTTGCGCAGCTTCCCCTTCAGCCGCTCCAGATGGTCGTCGGCAAATTCGATGGCGTCCAGCTCCTGCTTTGCTTTGTCAAGGTAATCCAGAATGTCCTGGCAGGTAGCACCGTACTTGCGGCGCAGGCGGTGAATGATATCCAGCCGGGACTCGATGGCATCCAGCTCTCCGGCGGAGTAGCTGAGATCATCCACGGCGTCCCGCACCTCTTCCGCGGCATCGCGCACCTGGTACATCAGATCAGAAAGCCGCTCATGAAGGGCAGCGATATGATCGTCAAACTTGGCGATCCGGGCCAGGGCCCGTTCGGCGGTCATCAGAAGTGTGGCGGCACCGTCAGAATCGTCGCTGCCGCTGAGGGACTCGGATGCCTCATTCATATAATCGGAGATCTTTTCGGCGTTCTGCAGCACCTTGCGGCGCCCTTCCAGGGTCTCGTCCTCCCCTGCTTCCAGCTCTGCCTTTTCGATCTCCGCGATCTGGTATTTCAGGGTCTCCATCCGGCGCAGCTTCTCGCCCTCGTCCATGGTCATGGCGTCGATCTGCTTCTTCAGCGCGGCGACCGCGGCGTATTTTTCGGCATAATCTGCCCGCAAAGCCTCGTTTTCCGCAAAATCATCCAGGAATTTCAGGTGATTTGCCTCGTCAAAAAGGGACGCGGAATCATGCTGTCCGTGGATATTGATAAGCTGAATGCCCAATTTCCGAAGAATTGAAACGGAAACCAGACTGCCGTTTACCCGGCAGATGTTTTTGCCGTCCAGATGGATCTCCCGCTGGATCACCGTTTCGGGATCGTATTCCACGCCGTTTTCCTCAAACCAGGGATACCGGGGCACCTGGGTGAAAACCGCCCGGACGGAGGCCTTGGTCTCCCCTGTGCGGATCATGTCCCGGTAGGCCCGCTCGCCCAGAATGGCGGAGATGGCATCGATGACGATGGATTTACCGGCACCGGTCTCGCCGGTCAGGACATTGAAGCCCTGATCGAAGGAAATGTCCGAGCGCTCAATGACCGCGATATTCTCAATATGCAGAAGACTCAGCATGGCGCTCTCCCCCTTTCATCAGTCCAGAAGGTGGTGGATCTCCCCGCAGAAGGCGGATGCGGCGTTGTCATCCCGCATAACAACAAAAACGGTATCGTCACCGGCGATGGTGCCCAGAACGACGCTCATATTCATGGCATCGATGGCAGACGCGGCGGCTCCGGCCAGGCCGGGCATGGTGTGAATAACGATCATATTGCGGGAATAGTCGAACCTGGTGACGCACTCCCGGAAAATGGTGTTCAGACGGTTGGAGAAGGTGCCGCCCAGCTCGTCGGAAGCAGAGGTATAGCGGTAGGTGCCGAAGCTGGTCAGCTCCTTGACGATGCGCAGCTCCTTGATGTCCCGGGAAATGGTTGCCTGGGTACTGCGGAAACCGGCGTTCTGGAGCTCCTGCAGCAGCTGCTCCTGGGTCTCTACATTGCGGTTGGAGATGATCTCCATGATCTTAGCCTGTCTTTGACTCTTCATATCTCTACCTCTTACAGCGGGTTTTTGAATTTCATATTGACAACGTCGTAAAAGCTGCGGTTTTTCAGACGCACCAGTTTGGTTTCAAGCCGTGATTTCTTGATGGTGGCGACGTCGCCGATGTTCATCCGCAGCGCCTTGCCGCCGTCTACGCTCAAAAAAGCATTGCGGCGGGAATCCGGGGCCAATCCCACGGTGATGACACGCTGGTCGGATGCGACGATGCAACGGCTGACGATATCGTGGGCGCAGATGGGATTGATCAGAATATTGTGGGCGTCAGGCTCCACAATGGGGCCTGCGGCGGAAAGGCTGTACCCGGTGGATCCGGTGGGGGTGGCGACGATCACACCGTCACCGCCGCACTCCATGGCCTTCACACCGTCGCAGAAAACGTTCAGATGGACGATTCGGGCAATGGCACCCTTGGTGACCACCGCGTCATTCAGGCAGATATCGTGGAAAATGATATCCCGGCCCCGGTGCACGGTGACGTCCAGCATCATACGGCGGTCAATGGTAAAGTCATCCTCCGAAAGCTTCTTCAGCAGCTCCAGCTCGGTGCTTTCCAGCTCCGCCATGAAGCCCATGGTGCCGATGTTGACGCCGAGGATAGGCAGTCCCGCCCGGGTGGCGGTCTTTGCCATGTGCAGGATCGTGCCGTCACCGCCGAAGCAGACGATCATATCGGCGTGGTGGATCTCCCGGTCCAGCCGGGAAAAGCGCAGATCCTTGGGCAGATCGTAATTGTGGTCTACCTCAAAGGGCAGACAGATCCGGGTCTCGATTCCGGCATCGTTCAGAATCTTCTGGGTAGCCCGGACGGTCTGGAATCCGCTGTCCCGGTAGGGATTGGGGGTCAAGATCACTTTTTTCAATTCCCTCACCCCTTTAACGTCTGATGGGCATCCGCGACGACGGCGGCAGTATCGGGCTCGATGCCCTTTGCGTCCGCCAGCGTCAGGTGCGCCAGAAATTCAATATTGCCCTCCGGGCCCTTGACGGGAGAAAAAGTCAGGCCGAGGATGGTAAAATCAAGGCTTTTCGCCAGGGAAACAAAGTTATCCAGCACCATTTGATGGATCTTCGGATCCCGGACAACGCCCTTCTTGCCTACGTTTTCCTTGCCGGCTTCAAACTGGGGCTTGATCAGGCACAGGACCTGACCCTGACCGGGCTTCAGCAGGTTTTTAATGGTGGGCAGCACGATCTCAAGGCCGATAAAGCTGACGTCGATAACGGAAAGGTCCAGAGGTTCTCCCAGATCCTCCGGGGTAACGTAGCGGATGTTGGTCCGCTCCATGACCACGACCCGCTCATCGGAGCGAATCTTCCAGTCCAGCTGTCCGTAGCCCACATCAATGGCGAAAACCTTTTTCGCACCCTGCTGCAGAAGGCAGTCGGTAAAGCCGCCGGTGGATGCGCCGGAGTCGCTGCAGACAAAGCCGGTTGGGTCAACGCCGAAATTGCGCAGGGCTTTTTCCAGCTTCAGTCCGCCCCGGCTGACATAGGGGCAGGTGTCGCCCCGGACCTCGATCTGTACGGTTTCTTCATAAGAGGTGCCGGGCTTGTCCGCCTTCTGTCCGTTGACATACACCTGTCCCGCCATGATGATGGCCTGGGCCTTGCTGCGGGTGTCGGCGTAAAGCTGCTCCACCAGGAGCACGTCCAATCTTTTTTTGATCTTCAACGGGAAAGCACCTCCTTCATCCGTGCGGATATTCCTTCGGCATCCATGCCGAATTCTCTGTAAAGCTCATTCTGGGAGCCATGGGTCACATATTGGCTGCCAAGGTCGATGGCAGCAAATTCATGTCCGGGCAGGTTCCATGCCAGCTCCTGATGGATGCAGGCACTGGAAGCGGTCTCCTCCACCACAAGAACAGCGGGAATGCCGCTTAGCGCATTTTCCAGCTCCCCGATGGGAAGACCGGAAAGCTTGGTCAGGCGGATGACGCAGATCTCGATACCCTGAGCGGAAAGGATCTCCGCGGCAGCCATGGCGTTATTCACCAGGGTACCGTAGGTGATGATGGCGCCATCTCCTCCCCGGCGGTGGACCGCGATGCCGGAGGCGGGATCCCAGGCGGACTGGGTATAAGCACCGTCGCAGCCCCGGGGGTATCGCACAGCCACAGGGCCGCTGCAGTCCTCCACAGCCCAGCGCAGCATCTGCTTCAGCTCCAGGCAGCTGGCGGGAGCCAGCAGGGTCATGCCGGGGGCATGGCGCAGAAAGCCCACATCGAAAACGCCGTGGTGGGTCTCGCCATCCTCTCCAACCAGGCCGGCGCGGTCAACAGCCAGCACCACATGGAGCTTCAGCATGGCGATATCCTGCAGGATCTGGTCGTAGGAGCGCTGCAGGAAGGTGGAATACAGGGCGACAACGGGAGTCATGCCCTGCTTCGCCAAGCCGCCTGCCATGGATACGGCATGCTCCTCCGCGATGCCCACATCAAACAGACGGTTTGGATATTCTTTTTTGAAATTCAGAAGGCCGGTTCCGCCGGGCATTGCGGCGGTGATGGCGCAGAGCTTCTCATTCTGAGCGGCAAGCTCGGTCATGGTCTCACCGAAGGCATCGGAAAAACTCTGACTTCCCTTTTTGGCACAGTTTCCGGTGGAGGGATCGAATTTGCCGATTCCGTGGAACTTAGAGGGGCTTTCCTCCGCGAAGCGGTAGCCTCTTCCCTTCTGGGTCACCACGTGGATCAGCACCGGCTCACGCATATTCTTGCACTGCTGCAGCAGGCTGATCAGCTCCGGCAGGTCGTGACCGTCCACCGGGCCAAAGTAGGTAAAGCCCATATCCTCAAACATGGTGCCAGGGAGAATCAGCCGCTTGAGCCAGTTTTTGATACGGCGGGTGGCGGTATAAATCGCCTTGCCGCCGGGGAGCTTACTGAGGAAACGGCGGTAGCGGTTCTTCAGCCCAAGGTAATTTGCCTTGGTGCGCAGCTTGGAAAGGTGGCGGGCCATACCGCCCACATTCCGGTCGATGGACATTTCGTTATCGTTGAGGATAACGATCAAGGGCTCCCGGCTGTCACCGGCATCACTGAGTCCCTCGTATGCCATGCCGCCGGTGGCGGCACCGTCGCCCAGGACGGCGATCACATGGTAATCCTCGTTTTGAAGGGTCCTGGCCCGGGCCATGCCCAGGGCAATGGAAACGGAGCTGGAGGCGTGACCGGCCACGAAAGCATCCGTATCGCTTTCGCCGGGCTTGGGGAAGCCTGCCATGCCGCCGAATTGGCGCAGACGGTCAAAGCCCGCCTGGCGTCCTGTCAGCAGCTTATGAACATAAGACTGATGGCCCACATCAAAAACCAGGCGGTCCTTTTCGGTGTCAAACACCGTTTCCAGCGCAACGGTCAGCTCCACAACGCCCAGGTTGGACGCCAGGTGTCCGCCGGTTTTGGAAACTTTTTCAACAAGAAATTCCCGGATCTCGGCGCAAAGCTGCTCCCGCTGCTGATTATTCAGTTGTGTAAGCTGAGCGTGATGATCAATATTTTCCAGCATAGCAAACAGCCTTACTTCGTTGATTTCTTTCTTCGGAACAAGCTTCCGAAATGCTGCACCCGGTAGATCAGAATACCCACGGTGTGCAAAATAGTGGTGGAGGAATTAACGGCAAAGGTCTTGCCAATGGCCTTGCCGCCAACAGTCAAACCGGCAACCAGGGCGGACATCAGAAGGGATATCACCTGGGGCCAGGAAAAGTCAAAATTCTCCAGGATCTGCACCGCGATGGCTGCGGATGCGGAACCGGAAACAACGCCGCAGATATCACCCACAACGTCATTACAGATGGAGCTGACCCGCTCCGCCTTGCGCAGCAGGCGAATGGCCTCCTTGGCACCAACCACCTTTCGGGCGGCCATGGCATGGAAGGGGGTCTCGTCGGCAGAGGTGACGGCCACGCCGATGATGTCAAATACGATGCCGATCAGAATAATGACCAGCAGGATCACAAAGGCGGTTGCGATGCTGCTGCGCTCCATCAGCTCGTCCGACACCAGGGAAAAGATGCCGGACACCACTATGGTGATGATAAAGATCGTAATGACCCATTTTACCATCTCATTTTTCTTCGTTTTTTGACTGCTTGGGTCAGATTTAGACACAGGAAAGAACTCCTTTGATCAGTTAATAAAGACGGCGGCAGACAGGATAAATCTTACGGCTTAGGTCGGGTTGGATTTCCCCAAAGAGAACCTGCCGTTGCCGTGCAGGCCGTTTCCGCTTGGTCTCTAGGCCCAGGGGTCGCCCAACCTGGATACCCGATTGCCACTTAGTCCGTACTGTAATCCCCTGTCTGCCCGGTTAAGACAGCCTAGGTGATTTCCACAACGTAACAAACCAACTCTTGTCCTCTTTTGCAAGCAAGGTTTCCGGGAGCGATAACGGTCAACGCGTGGCCATCGCGCCAGACCGCCTGGTCCCCCTTCCCCACAGGCTCACTCAAGGCAGGCTACTCTGCACGCAGCACACGATTCTGTGCACCGCCTTGC
>CAZHEG010000068.1:0-6230 GCA_964531435.1 uncultured Oscillospiraceae bacterium
CCGCAGCTGGTACAGGTAAAGGTCTTGACACCCTCAGAGGTGCAGGTGGCCTCCGTGGTCACCACACCTTTATCATAGGAGTGCGCCTTGGCGCCCACGCTTTCAACGGATACCGCGCCGCACACCGTACAGGTGTAGGTCTTGACGCCCTCGCCGGTGCAGGTCGCCTCGGTGGTCACCTTGCCGGAATCCCAGGCGTGGGTGATGGTACGGGTGGCGCCGCAGCTGTTGCAGCTTTCGTCGCAGGCATTGTCATAGCTGTGGGCACAGGCAACCGTCAGCTTGCAGCTTGTCAGGGTGCATTCCGCTGCCGCCTTGTTCACCCGGAGGCTGGGGGTTCCCCCCACCGTGGATGCGCCCAGGGGTGCCGTTTCCTTGACCTTCAGGGAGAACTGGAACAGATTCCCCGAGACCGTGGAGGCAGAATCCAACATAATGCTTGCCACATAGCCGCCGGAATTGGACACATACTTGAAGCTGTCCGCGGAAGTACCCGACAGCAGCAGCTTGTAGGAGCCGTCCACATATTCAAAAACAGAGCTGTCAAAGCTCAGGCCCACACCCACAGAGGTGCAGCTGTCCACCTGGGAGATCTTCACCGTAATGGTCACGGTGTCTCCCCGGTTCAGGGTGTCCTTGGATGCGGAAATGGTGACCGCGGGGGTATCCGCCGCCGCGGCAAAGGTCATCACGCCCCACAGCAAACACACCGCAGTCAAAAACAGGATCAATTTCTTCATTGTTCTTCCTCTTTATCAGCCCAGGGGATACCACTCCGGGAACAGCAGATGGCCCAGCAGGTATGCCGCGTCATCCTCGTCCGTTACTTCGTTTCCGTCTATATCCGTGGGGATCTCAATGGGGTACCACTCCGGGAACAGCAGATAGCCCAGCAGGTATGCCGCGTCATCCTCATCCACTGCCCCGCTGCCGTCAAAGTCGCCGGAAATGTAGGCAGGCTCCGTCTCCCCGGGGACTGTTTCTTCCGGCACCGTATCTTCGGGCTGGGTCTCTTCCGGGACGGTGTCCTCGGGAACGGTCTCATCGGGCACCGTTTCCTCGGGGATCTCCGGCGCGATCTCAAAGAGGGCCGTATAGGTGATGCTGCCCGCCACCGGGACAACGGTCTTGTCCCAGCCGGCAAACACATACTCACCTGCCTCGTCCGCTTCCCGGGCAGGCGTTTCGGGCAAGGTCACCTCCGCCCCGTATTCATACTGCGCCTGGCTCAGCACCGTGCCGTCATAGTTTTTGAAGGTTACGGTTGCCATGACGATGGTCACATCAAAGGTAAATTCAAAGCCCTCGTAGCTCAGCACCACAGTGGTGGGGCCCAGGGTCTCATTGCTGAAGCTGTCCACCATATAGCGGGTGGCGCTCATGGCGGCAATGGATCCGTCGCTGTAAGTCACCTTGACCAGTGTCCCATGCATATCCAGAATGCCCTGCATCTGGACATATTCCGTTTTCACCGGGCCGCTCAGCAGCTCCACTGCGGTCACCGTGACTGCTTCCACTGGGTCCTCCGTTTCCTCGAAGGCCACATAGCTCAGGCAGATCCAGTTTCCGTCCTCCAGGCGGCCCCATACCAGGCTGCCGTCGTCATAGGCTTCGTGGACCACAACGCTGTCCCCCACGGTCAGCTGATACTGCACCGCGTAGGATTTGCCCGCGCCGCTGCGGACGTTGACATTTATTCCGGTCACCGTTCCGTTTTTCGGCCAGTTGCTGTCATCCACGGCCTCCCGGTTCGCCAGGACCGTTTCATAATCGGTATAGTTCAGGGCGATCCAGCCGCTTTCGATCCGGCCCCACAGGGTGCTGCCGTAGTAATAGGTCTCCGTCACCGTCACCACGGTGCCCTTGGCCAGGGCCTCCCCCTTGGAATAGAAGCTGCCGGGGCCGCTGCGGACATTGACCTTTTTGCTGACCGTCACATCCAGCGGTTCGATCACGTCGCCCTTGCTCAGAGCCACGGTCTCGCCGCCGGGAATCCGCCACTGGGCATACAGCACCGTGGCGTTGTCCAATGTACCGTCCAGCACCTCGATCCGATCGCCGCCCACCGGCTCGGTATACCAGCCGGCGAACTCATAGATGAAGGGATTGCCCGCTTCGTCCACACCAACGGGAATGGAACTGAAGTTGGTGAGGATGGGGCTCTCCAGAGTGCCGTCGTAGCCGTGGATGGGATATTCCACCGTGCCGCCGTTGCCGTCCAGGTAAACATAGCCGTAGCTGTCGGGGTAATCATAGTAGCCGCCGTTGAGGTACATATTGGCCTCGGTCAGCCGCCGCCGGATCAGGATGTAGTCGCCGCCGGAGGAGCTCCACAGGCACATGCCGTAAAGCAGGCCGCTGCCCATGTCACCGGAGCGGACCGCAACGTTAAAGTAGCCGTTCTTGTCCGCCATCCAGCTGGTACCGCAGTTGAAGCAGAAGGACACCAGCGCATCGAACTGATGCTGGTTCAGAGTCAGGTTCCACTTTTTTGCGTAGTTATTCACCGCGTTTTCAAAGGCCGCCAGGGAATCGTACAACAGCACCAGGGCCTCCGCCTCGGTGATGCCGTATTTTTTGTAATATGTATACTTGTCATCGGGGCACGTGGTACCGTAGCCCACCGTGTAGTGGTTGTTGTCCCAATAGGGATACTGGGAGAAGCCCTCCCGGCGGATCTGGAAATCCACCAGCTCCTGGGATATGCTCATAACCTCTACCGCATTGGTCTTCAGGGGCACTTCCGGGAAAACGGCCAGAAGCAAAACCGCCGCCAGAAGGACGCTTATCCATTTCTTTGTCACGGGTGAACCTCCTCCCCCTTATACTGTCCGCATATTATAGCAGATTTTTTGTCACATTACAAGACCTATTGCAAAAAATAATTACAAAGCTGTTACTTTTTAGAAGTTGTAAAAGTTGCCAAATCCCTATATTTCGCAAAATATGTCGAACTTTTGCGGGCATTTCCATTTTGATGTAAAATTTTTCCTCTCCTGGAGCGCGATGCCGATTGCATTCCCCGCTCCCATGTGGTAAACTGTATAAAAACGAAAGGAGGGGCAGTATGGCACCCAAAAAGGCACTGATCGGCATGAGCGGCGGCGTGGATTCCTCGGTGGCGGCATATCTGACCGGGCAGCAGGGCTTCAGCTGCATCGGCGCCACCATGCGCCTTTACACCGGGGAGACGGACGGCACCTGCTGCTCCCTTGACGATGTGGAGGATGCCCGCGCCGTGGCATTCCGTCTGGGCATTCCCTTTTATGTGTTCAATTTCTCCCGGGATTTCGAGGAGCAGGTCATGGCGGATTTCGTCCGGTGCTACCGCTCCGGGCTGACCCCCAACCCCTGCATCCAGTGCAACCGCCACCTGAAATTCGGGCGTTTTCTCCAGCGGGCAGAAGAGCTGGGCTGCCGCTGCATCGTCACCGGGCATTACGCCCGGATCGCCCGGCTGGAAAACGGGCGGTATTGCCTGCAAAAAGCGGTGGACGAAGGGAAGGATCAGACCTATTTCCTCGGAACCATGACCCAGGAGCAGCTGCAGCATACCCTGTTCCCCCTGGGCAGCCTGACCAAGGGCCAGGTTCGCCAGATCGCCGAAGCTCAAGGCTTTATCAACGCCCGAAAAAAAGACAGCCAGGACATCTGCTTCGTCCCCGACGGAGATTACCGGACATTTCTGGAGCGGTTCACCGGAGAGAAGAGCATCCCCGGAGATTTCCTGGATCAGAGCGGCCGGGTGGTGGGCACCCACTGCGGTGCCGCGGGCTATACCCTGGGCCAGCGAAAGGGTCTGGGCCTTGCCATGGGCGAGCCTGTCTACGTCACCGGAAAGGATATGGCAGCCAACATCGTTACCGTCGGGCCCAATGAGGCCCTGTTCCGCCGGACATTTCTGGCCCGGGATTGGAACTGGATGGCCATCGAAGCTCTCACCGGGCCCATCCGGGTCCAGGCGAAGGTCCGCTCCCGGATGACGGAGCAGCCCGCCACCGTTTATCCCATGGACGACGGCTTCGCCCGGGTGGAATTTGACGATCCCCAGCGGGCCATCACCCCGGGGCAGGCCGTGGTGCTCTACGACGGCGACCTGGTCATCGGTGCCGGCACCATCACCCAGGTGCTGTAAACCTCTCAAAAACGCAAGAAACGGACGGCAATGCCGTCCGTTTTTCATATTCTCTTACAGCCAGCCGGCGTCCTCCGACTCCGTTCTCCGGCTTCTCGCCAGAAGGTCCCGCACGGCGGTCTTTACATCGGCGCCCTCGTAGAGCACCTTGTAGGCCGCCTCGGTGATGGGCATATCGATTCCCTGGGCCTTGCCCAGCTCGTAGGCGGACTTGGTGGCGTAGTAGCCTTCCACCACGGCGCCCACCTCCTCCATAGCCTCCTGAACGCCCTTGCCCTGACCGATGAGGATACCGGCCCGGCGGTTCCGGGAATGCATGGAGCAGCAGGTAACGATCAGATCGCCCACGCCCGCAAGTCCGGCAAAGGTCTCCTTCTTCGCGCCCAGTGACACACCCAGGCGGGCAGTTTCCGTCAGTCCCCGGGTCATCAGCATAGCCTTGGTATTGTCGCCGAAGCTCATACCGTCGGTAATGCCGGCGCACAGGGCGATAACATTCTTCAGCGCGGCACCCAGCTCGGCACCCACAGGATCCGCACTGGTGTAGACACGCAGGTTATCCGACATGAAAGCATCCTGCACAAACTCCGCCTTCTTCTGGTCGAAGCTGGCGCTGAGCAGTCCCGTGGGAACATCCTCGGAAACCTCCTCCGCATGGCTGGGGCCGGTAAGGGCAACCACATCCATGCCGGTCTCCTGGGCCACCACCTCGCTCATGCGCAGGTGGCTCCCGGCCTCCAGGCCCTTGGTCACGGACACCACCACGGCATCCTTGCTGATATAGGGCGCGATGCCCCGGCAGACACCCCGCAAAGGGAAAGAGGGGCTGGCGATGACCACCAGCTGGCAGTCCTTGGCGCAGGCATAATCGCCGCTGATCCGCAGGCCCTCCGGCAGAACCGCATTGGGCAGGCGGGGATTGCGGCGGGTGGCAGTCATCTCGTCGATGAGCTCTTTTTCATAGGTCCACATGACGGTGTCATGACCGTTTTTGCACAGGCGGATGGCCAGGGCTGTGCCCCAGGCACCGCTGCCGATCACTGCAGCTTTCATTGATCTTTTCCTTTCGCAAACAGGTTGGTCTTGCGCTCCTCGCCCTTCAAAAGCCGGGCGATGTTGCCCCGGTGCTGGAAAATGGTGAGCAGGCTCATGAACAGGCCGCCCAGCATGACGGCCCAGTCATCATAATGGAAGATGGCAAACCCCACGCCGAAGGCCGCAGCCGCCAGCACAGAGCCCAAAGAAACATAACGGGTCAGCAGATACACGCTGAAAAACACGACTCCGATGAGAACACCGATGCGCCAGTCGCAGCAGAAGGCAATGACCCATCCGCTGAGAATGCCTTTTCCGCCCCGGAAGCCCTGCAGCGCCGGAAAATCATGGCCCAGCATCACAAAGACGCCGCCCAGGACCCGGCCCTGAAGCTCCAGACCGTAGCCTCTCAGCATCAGTCCGCCCATCAGGCAGGCAAGGACCGCCTTGCCCACATCGATGGCAACAACTGCCGCGGAACGGCCGGTGCCGTAATTGCGGATAAAGTTGGTCAGTCCGGCGTTGCCGCTGCCGTGGGTGCGGACATCGTCCCCCAGCATTGCGGAAACGCAGATCGCGCCGTTGTGGTTACCCAGCAGATACGCCACGACCGCAGTGATGATTACCGAAAACCACACGGTTTATTCCTCCTCTTTGTCGCCCTTCTGGCGGATGGTGATCCGCACGGGAGTACCCTGAAGTCCGAACACCTCACGGATCTGGTTTTCCAGATACCGCTGGTAGGAGAAGTGGAACAGACGCGCGTCGTTGCAGAAAATTACGAAATGGGGGGGCTTGGTGCTGGCCTGGGTCATGTAGTAGATCTTCAGGCGGCGGCCCTTATCCGTGGGGGGCTGTACACGGGCCGTGGCATCCGCCAGCACACTGTTCAGCGCGCCGGTGGTGATGCGGCTGGTATTCTGGGCGTGGACATCCTGAATCACCTGATACAGCTTGTCCACACGGGAGCCGGTCAGCGCGGACAGGAACAGCACGGGTGCGTAGGTCATGTAGCTTAAGCCATCCCGAACAGCTGCTTCCATGTCGCGCATGGTGTTGG
>CAZHEG010000069.1:0-6185 GCA_964531435.1 uncultured Oscillospiraceae bacterium
CCCCTCTTAAAAGCGGGGGCCAAGGGCGCTGCCGCGCCAAAGCAACCACCCAACAGCGCGCGAAATTGAAATTTGAACCTCACAACGTGTCAAAGATCTGCCTTGCATCAGGCTTCTGCGCAGCGGAACCCTTCACCCAGGTCGGCGATCATCATTTCGTAGACCCGGTCGCCGATCTCCACGGTGGTCCGGCCGGCCAGCTCCCGGGCCGGGATCACGCCCACCAGATGCAGCTCCATGGGGGTGGGCTTCAGCCGCTTCATGTTGTGAAACAGGGCACCGGAGCCCTGGATGGTGCACACCACGATGGGCACATTTGCCTTCTGGGCGATCTTGAACACGCCGTTTCGGAAGTGGTGGACCTTGCCGTCCTTGCTGGTGTAGCCCTCGGGGAAGACAGCCACACTCACCTCGTCCGCCTTGATCATCCGGATGGAATCAAGAATGGCCCGCAGTGCCTGGCGGTCGTTGTCCCGGTCGATGAGGGGGCAGCGGATCATGTGCATGAATTTGCTGATCACCGGCAGCTTCCGGTTCTCCTGCTTGGAAATGAAGGTCAGCTCCGACCGGGGGAAGCAGTGGAGCAGGATGCCGGGATCCGCCATGTTCTGGTGGTTGCACACCAGAAGAAAACGGCCGTCAGAGGGGATGTTTTCCAGCCCCCGGGTCTTCAGCCGCACCAAAAACAGCTGCATCAGCAGGTCGATGCCGTGGTGCATCCAGTAGCGGTAAAATTTGCTGTCCGTTTCCCTGGGCTTCTTCGTGTCCACAAGGGCGCAGATGATGACAATCCACAGCACCCCCGCCAGGAAGAAAGCAAGAAACCAGCCAATAAAATACAGCGGCAGCAGCAGGAAATTGCCCCGCAGCGCCGTGATCACAGCCGCCGCGGCGGCGATCACAGCAGAACCCTTTACGATCATAAGGTGCCTCCAATGAAAAATCTTCCACTATTATAATCCTTTTTTCCGGCGGATACAATAGAACCCTTAATATTTTTTACCGCCGCCGGAATATTAAATTGTATTTTGCGGAAAACACTGGTATAATAAGATGTTAGAATGGTAAACTATTGGTTTTCCAACCACCTCCGAAAGGATGAAACCCATGAGTCTTTCCGCGTCCGCTCCCTGGACAAAGCATTACGGCAGCACCCCTGCCTCTTTGAACTATCCCCACAAAACCATGTACCAGCTGCTGGCAGAAGCCGCAGCCGCATATCCGGGCCATACCGCCTACGTTTTCCAGGGCAGGAAAACCTCCTACGCCCAATTCATGAAGCGAATCGAGGCCGCGGCCCGGGGCCTGTACGCCATGGGCATCCGCAAGGGTGATAAGGTGACCATCTGCATGGCCAACACCCCCCAGGCGGTGGACTGCTTCTACGCCCTGAACCGCATCGGCGCCATCCCCAACATGATCCACCCCCTGTCCGCCGCCAAGGAGATCGCCTTCTACCTGAATTTCTCCGGAAGCAAGGCGATCCTGACCCTGGATCAGTTCTATGGCAAGGTTGCGGAGATTCTTCCCGAGCTGAAAACGCCCACCACCGTCCTCATCGCCAAGGTGGCAGACGAGCTGCCCGTTCCGCTGAACCTGATCTATCCCATGACCAAGGGCGGCCGACATCCCCTGCCCAAAACTGGCTACACCCTGTGGTACGACATGGTGAAGGCCGGCGAGGGCACCGCTCTGCCCCCGGATGAGGGAAAATATGACGAGTGCGGCGCGATCCTCTACTCCGGCGGCACCACCGGAACCACCAAGGGCATACAGCTCAGCAATCTGAATTTCAATGCCCTGGGCCTGCAGACCATCGCCGCCTCCGGCTTTGGCTCCATCGCCGGGATGAAGATGCTCTCCGTTATGCCCATATTCCACGGCTTCGGCCTGGGCATCGGTATCCACACCGCCCTCATTGGCGGTGCCACCTGCATCCTGATTCCCCAGTTCAACGTAAAGACCTACGCCCAGACCCTGATCAGGCAGAAGCCCAACATCATTCCCGGCGTCCCCACCCTCTTTGAGGCGCTGCTCCGGGCGGAGGATCTGGAAGGGGTGGATCTGAGCTTCGTCAAGGGCATTTTCTGCGGCGGCGACAGCCTGAGCGTGGAGCTGAAGAAAAAGGTGGATGATTTTCTCCGGGCCCACAACTGCCCCGAGCAGATCCGGGAAGGCTACGGCACCACCGAGTGCGTCACCGCCTCCTGCCTGACACCCAAGGATTACGCCCGCAGCGGCTCCATCGGCATTCCATTCCCCGATGTTTACTACAAGATCGTGGAGGTGGGCACCACCCGGGAGCTGGAACCGGGGCAGGAGGGGGAGATCTGCATCTGCGGCCCCACCGTGATGCTGGGCTATATGGACAACCCTGAGGAGACCGCTGCCGCCCTGCGCATTCACGAGGATGGCAGGCAGTGGCTCCACACCGGGGATCTGGGCCTGATGGATGAAGATGGGTTTGTCTACTTCCGCCAGCGGCTGAAGCGGATGATCGTCACCTCCGGCTACAATGTCTACCCCTCCCAGCTGGAAAATATCATCGAGGGCCATGAAAAGGTGCTCCTTTCCTGCGTCATCGGTGTGAAGGATGCCTACCGGGGCCAGCGGGTAAAGGCATACATCGTGCCCATGCCCGGCATTCAGCCCACGGAGGCGCTGAAAGAGGAAATTCTGGGCTACTGCGCCCGCTACATTGCAAAATACGCCATGCCCCGGGAGGTGGAGTTCCGCAGGGAGCTGCCCAAGACCCTGGTGGGCAAGGTGGCGTACCGGGTACTGGAGGAGGAAAACCGATGAACAAACGGATCTGGGAGCTGGATGCCTTCCGGGGCATCTGCATCATCGGTGTGGTGATCGTCCATTTTGTTTACGATCTGGTGGAGCTTTACGGCGTGATCCGGTGGGAGTATCCCACTTGGTTCACCATGATCAAGGGCTGCGGCTTTTTGTTCCTGATCTTATCGGGCATCTGCGTCACATTGGGCAGAAACTCCGTCCGCCGTGGCGCGCTGGTCTTTGCCTTCGGCATGGTGATCACCGCCGTGACCTACGGAATGTATTATTTCGGCTTTGCCGGCAATGGCGTCATCATTTATTTCGGTGTGCTCCACTGCCTGGGCATCTGCATGCTGCTGTGGCCCGTTTTTAAGAAGCTGCCCTGGTGGGCGCTGGTCATTCTGGGCGGGGCGCTGGTCATCCTGGGCTTGCGGGTGGACGGCATGACTGCCGAAAACCGGTTTTTGATGCCCCTGGGCATCGTGTGGAGCGGCTTCAAAAGCTCCGATTATTTCCCTCTGCTTCCCAATCTGGGCTATTTCCTCCTGGGTGCCGCGGTGGGAAAGACGGTGTATGCCAAAAAGCAGACCCTGCTTCCGAAAATCGACGGGACCAAGGGATTTTTCGGCTTTCTGTGCGCCTGCGGACGGCAGTCCCTGTGGATCTATCTGCTGCACCAGCCCATCGTCAGCGGCATCTGCATGGTGCTGCTCGCGCTGAAATAAATCAACAACCCCGAACGGAGGGTCATTATGGATAAATTCTTCAATATAAAAAATATGCCCCGGCTGGCGCTGTTTTGCGGCGGTCTGGGAATTTTGCTCCGGCTTTGGTATTTGAGCACCGAGGATGACCGGGGGTTTCTGGCCCGGGGCCACATCTCCATGACGCTGCTGCTGGTTCTCACCGCGGTGCTGATGGTACTGCTGTTCGTTGGCTGCCGGTATCTGCGCCAGGGCAATAAGTACAGCTTTAATTTCCCCGCCTCTGCCTATGGCGGAATTGGCGCGGCCCTGGCGGGTCTGGGCATTGGCCTGGCCTCCGTGGTGGAGCTGCTCACCGGCGTGGACCAGCTGGAGCTGCTCACCGCGGTGCTGGGAATTGTGGCAGCGGCATCCCTGGTGTTCGTGGGGCACAGCCGCTGGAAGGGCCTGCACCCGAATATGCTGTTCCATACGGTGATCTGCCTGTATCTGATGCTTCGGCTGCTGTGTATGTACCGCAGCTGCAGCGCCAACCCCCAGCTGGCGGACTACGGCTTTGAGCTGCTGGCACTGGTGTGCAGCATGCTTTCCAGCTATCACCGGGCCACCTTTGATGCCAATTTCGGCGCCCGGGCGCCCCATGTATTCTTCTCCCTGGCGGCGGTGTATTTCTGCCTGGTGGCCCTGCCCGGCGATACCGGGGCGCTGATGTATATGTCCCTGGGCGTGTGGATGTTCACGGACCTGTGCAATCTGACCCCCATGCCCCGGGAGCTCTGGGAGGAAGAAAAATGAACCTGCCCCAAAGTGTCCGGGGGTGCATGGACCGGCTGGAGGCGGCAGGCTATGAGTGCTACGCCGTGGGCGGCTGCGTCCGGGACTGGAAGCTGGGGCTGACACCCCACGACTATGACCTGTGCACCGCGGCATCGCCTATGGAGATCAGGGAGGTTTTTTCCGGTCACCGCCTGGTATTGGCGGGGGAAAAGCATGGCACCGTGGGCATCATCACCGGCGAGGGGGTGGTGGAGATCACCGCCTTCCGCACCGAAAGCGGCTACCGGGACAACCGCCATCCCGACACCGTGACCTTTGTCCGGTCTGTCCGGGAGGATCTGGCCCGGCGGGATTACACCGTCAATGCCATGGCCTGGTCTCCCATCCGGGGACTGGTGGATCCCTTCGGCGGCGAGGATGACCTGAAAAACAAGGTCCTTCGGGCCGTGGGGGATGCGCAGCAGCGGTTCCGGGAGGACAGCCTGCGGATCCTGCGGGGCGCGCGGTTTGCGGTGCGCTTCGGCCTGCGGGTGGAGGAAAAGACCATGGCTGCCATGGAAAGCCAGGCACACCTGATGGATAATCTGGCCCGGGAACGGGTCTTTGAGGAGTTATGTAAACTCCTGCCCCTGGTGAAGGCGGAGGATCTGCTGCGGTTTGCCCCGGTGATCACCCGGGCCATCCCGGAGCTGGAGCCCTGCGTGGGCTTCGATCAGCGCAATCCGCACCATATCTATGACGTTTATACCCACATTGCCCATGTGACAGAAAATGTTCCGGCCCTGCCGGTATTGCGGTGGGCGGCGCTGCTCCACGATGTGGGAAAGCCTGCCACCTTTACCCTGGACGAAAAGGGGAACGGCCATTTTTACGGTCACGCCGCCGTCAGCGCGGAGATGGCGGATGAGATTCTGCGCCGGCTGAAGGCCCCCAATCACCTGCGGGAGCAGGTGGTGATGCTGGTGGAGCAGCACATGAGCTTCCCCGACCCGGACAAAAAGCTGCTGCGCCGCCGGCTGAGCCGGCTGGGAGCCGATGATTTTGACCTGCTTTTGACGCTGCAGGAGGCGGACACCGGCAGCAAGGGCACAGATACCCAGGGAGAGCTGGCGTATTTCCCCCATATCCGCTGGCTGCTGGAGGAGATCCTTGCGGAGGACCGCTGCCTGCACATCCGGGATCTGCAGGTCAACGGCCATGACCTCATGGCTCTGGGCTACTCCGGCCCGGCCATCGGAAGGACCCTGAATGCCCTGCTGGAGGAAGTGCTCCAGGAGCGGCTGCCCAACGAAAGGGACGCGCTCCTGAATAGCCTGACAAATAAAAATCAAACATAAGAGGTACATCTATGAATATTGCCATCGTGACCGGAGCAAGCTCCGGTATGGGGCGTGAATTCGCCCTGCAGCTGTCCCAATACGTCGAGGTGGATGAGATCTGGGTCATCGCCCGGCGGACCGCCGCTCTCGAATCCCTGAAAGAAGAAGTGACCGTCCCGGTGCGGCCCATCGCCCTGGATCTTTGCCGGCGGGAAAGCTTCAGCGCGGTCGAAAAGCTGCTGGAGGAGGAGAAGCCCAATGTGCGGCTGCTGGTCAACGCGGCGGGCTTCGGCAAATTCGGCGCTTATCACAAGGTCAGCGTTGCCGATGACGAGCGGATGATCGACCTGAACTGCAAGGCCCTGGTGCTGATGACCCGGCTGTGCGTTCCCTACATGGCTCCGGGCAGCCACATCCTGGAGCTGGACAGCCTTTCCGCCTTCCAGCCGGTGCCCTATATCACCACCTATGCGGCAACCAAATCCTTCGTCCTAAGCTATTCCCGCTCCATGAACCGGGAGCTGAAGGACCGGGGCATCCGGGTCATGGCCATGAACCCCGGCTGGGTCAAGACGGAGTTCTTCACCCACGCCTTCCAGACCAA
>CAZHEG010000070.1:0-6016 GCA_964531435.1 uncultured Oscillospiraceae bacterium
ATTTAGGTTCCACTGCGAGAGCGTGCAGGTTCGAGTCCTGTTGCCCGCACCAGAAAACGACAGATTCCGACAGGAATCTGTCGTTTTCAACTAAATCCACCCTTACGGGTGGGTGAAATATTGCTTCGCAATGTGAAATTCTCGCTTCGCTCGAGCGAAATCGCTGCGGCGGAGTGTGGATTTAATTTCATATTATGCTTTAGCAAAATATTTCAGCAAAGGCGCAGCCTTTGATTTCACCGTGAGCGTTAGCGAACGATTTCACTAAAAACTATGTGAGAGTTTGAATTTATACGCAAAATCGCTAAAGATATCTTTTTTGTAGCCCATAGACAAAAGAGGAGGCGGTTGCCTCCTCTTTATTATATAGAGATGGAACAAGGCCTAAATGCGGCAGGCGGTTTGCCCGGTCCTGTAATGCAGGGGTGTGACGCCGATGTGCTGCTTGAAAACCCGGCAGAAATAATTCGCCCGGCTGTAACCGCATTCCAGCGCGATCTCCTCGATGGAATGGTTGGTGGCGGTCAGCTGCTTCTTGGCGTGCTCCAGGCGGACCTGGGTCAGGTACTTCATTGGGGTGACGCCCACCTCCTGCCGGAACTCCCGGATCAGGTGGTTTTCCGAGATACCAAGGGCCGCGGCGATGCCGGCGATCCCCTCCAGATGCCCGTAATTGGTATTGATCTCCCGCAGCACCCGCTGCACACGGCTGGAATATCCCGAGGAAGTGTCGTAAAAATGGAAATAGATCCTGTTGATAAACTCAAAGGCGATGGTGCTCGCCGTTGCAAAATCTCCGATCAGGCCGGCCCGTGCCCGGGCATACACATCCTTTAGGAATGTGATCACCCCGGAGCTTTCGCTGATCTCAAAGAGCATACCGCTCTTTTTCACGGTTTCCCGGTAATAGTCCGTCACCCGCCCGCTTTCGATCAACAGGTAGAGGAATGTCCAGTCCTCCGTGGCGTTTTTGGGCAGGTAGTAGCGGGTGTTGCTGGGAATCTCCACGAAAATGGCCTCCCCCGGGTGAACGCTGTGGGCGGTGCCGTCGATCTCAAGGCAGCCTGTGCCGCTCAAGGTATATTGGAACAGGATCGCCTGGATGTTGCGGAATTTGTTGTCGTAATAATACTCCAGACCGGGCCTGCGGCATTCAACGCCCAGAGAGATGATATTCGTTACCGGGTCACGGATGCCATTGAGAAATGAACACATCTGTGTATACGGCTGCAGCTCCATGGTGAAAATGTATCCTTTCTGTCAATAAAGTGTAGTCCAAGAAGTGTCATATGTATAGATTTAATGCTCTTGACCCATCCCCGGGAAAAACATACAATAATATTGTAAATTATATTCCGAATGGGGAAAAAAGTAAAGTATCATTCTTGCTTTTTTCGGCTGTACGGACGAAAGGGGTACGTATCGCATATGGGCAAATGCAAAAAAAGTATCATTTTTCCGGTGACCGTTATGATGATATCCGCGCTGGTATCCGGATGCGCCGGGGAAACGGCTTCGCCGGATTCTCCCATCGCGCTGGACAGCTGGGACGGCGTGAGCGTCAGCAGTGTGGGAGAAAGCGCCGGCAGCGCAACCCTCCTGGGCGGCGACATTTCGGTAGCCTATGACGATGAGCGGCAGACCAACGTGCTTTCCGTGGCAGGCGGCAGCTATCTGGAATTTCCCCAGGATATGTTCACGGATGTGACCGAGGGCTTTACCCTGGCTTTTTCGGTGAAGCTGGATGAAGCCTGCCCCGACGGCGCCAACATCATTCAGTTGAATCCCTGCGGCTACGGAGTCGGCGACAAGGTGTGGCGGGACGCGCCGGAGATCAGCATCAAGGCGGATCTGACCACCACCTTCTACATCGGCGGCAGAACCATCAACGGCGTGTTCAACGCCAGCGCTACCTATAATAACGGCATCAGCGGCGTGGATGATCTAAGCTACGCGGAGCCCCATGGACACAAGACCCGCTACGCGGCAGCCGCCGGAACGGGCCTTGAAAAGGGTGTGTGGAGCCAGGTGGTCCTGTCCGTTTCTCCCGAGGGGTACACCCTTTATGTCAATGGCACGGCAGTGGCGATGACGGATACGGTCAACGGCTCCAATATCGCCTCCTCCCTGGACTATCTGTTTGGAGATGATCTTTTGAAAACCTATGTGATCAATTCCATCGGCAGCTCGGTTTACAGCGACACCCCGGAGCTTGCGGCCCAGCTGGACGATATCGCTGTTTTTAAGAAGGCCCTGACTGCCGACGAGGCAAAAAATTACAATGATCTTCCCGCGGATTACAAGTGGGATTTCTCCAATGCGTCCGTAAAGACAGATGTGGAAGGCTATACCAGCGATCTGAGCAAATACCTGTCGGAAACACCCATCAGCGATGTGGACCTGGGTACACAGCTTGTGTCCCCCGACGGAAAGCTGCAGATCCTTTTGAAAACCGATGCCCAGGGCCGCTGCTATATTGCCGGCACCAGGGGCGAAACTGTGCTGATCGAAGCCTCCCGCATCGGCCTGGTGCTGGAGGAAGCGGACCTTTCCGAGGGCCTGACCGTGGACACCGCCAATGTTACAGCGGCGCAGATCAACGAAAGCTTTGAGCTGCTCACCGGCAGCAGCAAGACTGTGGTCAACCGCTGCAATGAGTATGTGATCCCCTTTGCCAAGGGCGGTGCGTCCTTCCGGCTGGTGGTTCGGGTATACGACGACGGTTTTGCCTACAAGTATGACGAGGTGACCGTGGAGGGAGCCGACGGGCTGACAGTCACCGACGAAAGCTCGGAATTTGTCCTGACGGACCGGGCGGTCACCTGGGCCTTCGAGCTGAACGGAACTTACGAGGGTGAATATGTCAAGAGGACAAACCGGGAGCTGACTGCTGCCAACGTCCTTCTGTCCACGCCCATGCTGGCCCAGGTGGAGGAGTATTACATCCTGTTCTCCGAGGGCGCGGTGTTTAACAACGACGGCGAGTATGCCTCCAGCGGCCTGCTCACCACGGCGGGCTCCAAGCAGCTGGTGTGGACCTTCGGCCTGGCGAGAAATCCGGCTGACGAGGCCACCAGCGATCTGGACTCTCCGGGCCACATCCGCATCAGGGAAGTGGAGACCGTGAATGGCTTCTCAACGCCCTGGCGTGTGGCGGTGATCTCCGACGATGTTGACGCATTCTGCACCAGCGACCTGATCGCCTGCCTGAATGACGCGCCGGACCCCGAGCTTTACGCCGACACCAGCTACATCGAGCCCGGCAAGGTGGCCTGGTCCTGGTGGGCGGAGGACTCCCAGCAGGGCAATTATGACAAGCACATTGAATACATCGACTTTGCCGCCGCCAACGGCTGGGATTCCGTCTGCCTGGATGCGGGCTGGAGAGCCTTTGAAGAAAGACTTTCGGAGCTTTGCGATTACGCCGCCCAAAAGGGCATCAAGATCTTTGTCTGGATCAATTACCGGGACATGAAGGAACTGGAAACCATGGATGCCCTTTTCTCCAAGTGGGCTGCCGCCGGCGCTTCCGGCCTTAAGACCGACTATTTTGAAAGCGACGAGGCCGAGGTGCTGCTGAATATGCAGTGGGTGGCGGAGACTGCCGCCAAGTATAAGCTGATGGTGCTCTATCACGGCTGTGTGCGGCCGGCCGGTGAATACAGAACCTACCCCAATGTGCTGACCATGGAAGCGGTGCAGGGCGAGGAGTGGCATAAGTGGTTCAGTTATCCCACGGTGGAAAACTGCCTGATGTACCCCTTTACACGCAATATCTGCGGCTCCATGGACTACACCCCCATCTGCGCCCCCACCTCCAACGGTGAGACCCATGGCTTCGCCATCGCAAAGGCGGTGGTGTACCAGTCCGCCCTGCAGCATTTTGCCAATGCCGCGTCGGTCTATGAGCGGTTCAGCGGCTTGTCCCTGCTCAATCATATCCCCACTGTCTGGGATGACACCCTGGTCTATGACGGTGCTCCGGGTAAGTTCATTTCGCTGATGCGAAGCAGCGGCGACGAATTCTACATCGGCGCCATGACACTGGATGCAAGAACCGTGGAATACACCCTGGATTTCCTGGGCAGCGGCACCTACAACGCGTACATTTACGGCGATACCGAGGATGGCACCGGCCTTTCCGTGAGCTCCCGGACGGTAAAGAAGGGGGACCGGCTGACCTTTGACCTGCTGGCCAACGGCGGTGTGGCGGTGATGATCACAAAGGATGAGATCGATCTGGAGATTTATGAAGATCCCGACACCGACAATGAAAACTACACCTACTACGAAGCGGAGAGCTCCAATAATACCCTCAGCGGTACGGCGGTAACTGCCACGGCGGTCATGTGCTCCGGCGGCAAGAAGGTGGGCTACATCGGCCGGGGACAGAACAACACCCTGACCTTCAACGGCATAACCGTGGAAGAGGCCGGCGAGTATGAGATCGTGCTGTTCTACTGCTCCGGTGAGACCCGCAAGGTGACCGTCACCGTAAACGGCGCGGATGCGCAGGAGGTGACCGGCCTGAACAGCCACAGCTGGGACTCCTACGCCAGCGTGAGCTTCACGGTTTACCTGAACGCGGGCCAGAATACCATTACCTTCGGCAATGCCAGCTATTATGCCCCGGATATCGACCGCATCGGCGTCAGCAAGACGGCAAACTGATCAAAGACGGAAAAAGACCGGCCTTCAGGCCGGTCTTTTTCCATTTAAAAGGAATAATGAATATGGTAGGGGCGGATATTATCCGCCTGCCATTTTGCAACGCAAAATGGTTTCGCCGCAGGCGATGTGGCATAACACTGTGTTTTTGCCAGCTTCTCCCCGGGGAGAAGCTTTTTCTATGGGATAAAGCGTCACTTGATGGCGGCGATCAGATGATCGCCGTATTCCCTGCAGGTGGCGCCGTCCGGGGAGCCGGTGACTGTAATGGGGCAGGCGTTCAGGGCCTGCTCCAGCTTCTGCGCGGCAGCGGTGCGGCAGATGTGCCGCAGCAGCAGAACCGCACCCCGGAGGATGCTCTCCGGATTAGCGTATTCGCCGAGCCCCTCCTCCACCATTCTGGGAGCGGAGCCGTGGATGGCTTCAAACATGGCAAACCGGTCGCCGATATTGGCGCTGCCCGCGGTGCCCACGCCGCCCTGAAGCTGGGCGGCCTCGTCGGTGATGATATCGCCGTAAAGATTGGGCAGCAGAAACACCTGGAACTGATCACGGATGGCGGGATTTACAAGGTTGGCGGTCATGATATCGATGTACCAGTCATCCACGGTGATCTCGGGATAGTCTTTCGCCACCTCATGGCAGACGGCGGTGAATTTGCCGTCGGTTTTCTTCATGATGTTGGCCTTGGTGACGATGGAGACCCGGGTTTTTCCATTCTGCCGGGCATAGTCAAAGGCGGCCCGGGCGATTCTGCGGGTTCCCAGGTCGGTGGTGACCTTGAAATCCACCGCCATGCCGGGAAGCTCCACGCCCCGGCTGCCCAAAACATACTCGCCCTCGGTATTTTCCCGGAAGAAGATCCAGTCGATGCCCTCCTGGGGGATGGAAACCGGGCGGACGTTGGCGTACAGGTCCAGCTCCCGGCGCAGTGTGACATTGGCGCTTTCCATGGTGCCGCCCATGGGTGTGGTGGTGGGGCCCTTCAGCAGCACGTCGCAGGCCTTGATCTGGGCCAGCACCTCCTCCGGCACCGGTTTTCCCAGGGCCAGCCGGTTTTCGATGGTCAGGCCCTGAATGTCCTTCAAGATCACGGTGCCCGCGGCGAGCTCCTCCGCCAATAGAGTCTGCAATACCCGCTTGGCCTGGGTCATCAGGATGGGGCCGATGCCGTCACCGTCGATCAGACCGATGGTGACGGTTTCCTTTGCGGAAAAGTCCACCTTTTCCCTGCTCATATTGGCGATCCGGTCCATTTGCTCCTGCAGCAGGAGCTTGAAGGCCTCGCAGCACTGATCGATATTCATAGACGCCATCTCCTTTTGTGTTATCGTGGATATTTTTGGCG
>CAZHEG010000071.1:0-5887 GCA_964531435.1 uncultured Oscillospiraceae bacterium
CAAAACTCCGATGCTTCGCATCGGAGTTTTATTTTTCCTCAGACTGTCTGTGGCGAGTTCTGAATCCGACAGCAATTGTGCTGGATCGTCCATGGACGAATCGGGCATTTAAAATTAAAATAGTACAAAAATACCTATGTATTTTTTGGACGTACGAATGGATCAAACGGATGCGCCGGACAAGGTTATTTCGAAAAACAGGGGAGCCGTATGATAAACGAAACAGTTGATTTGTATGGACATTGCGGATTGGATCGGGGAGAAGCGGCAGGCGGGCGCCTGACCTGCTGGATTCAGCAAACTTCCCCTGCTGTCAGTTTGTCCAGAAAACGCCCCGCAGTTTTGATCCTGCCGGGCGGCGGCTACCATCACACCTCCGAAAGAGAGTCGGAATCTGTGGCGCTGCGGTTCGTTTCCGCGGGATACGCGGCCTTTGTGCTGCACTATTCCTGCGCGCCCAGCCGGTTTCCTACCGCGCTGCGGGAAGCGGCCATGGCGATGTGCTATATCCGGGAGCGGGCGGAGGACTATGAGATCGACCCCTGCATGGTGGCGGCGCTGGGCTTTTCCGCCGGCGGTCATCTGTGCGGCACGCTGGGAACACTGTTCGACAGTCCGGAGGTATCGGGTATCGGCGCTCCCGGTCAGATTCGACCCGACGCGCTGTGCCTGTGCTATCCCGTAGCCGTATCCTGGGGCAATACCCATGAGGGTAGCTTCCAAAACCTTTGCGGGGAAGACGGGGCCCTGCGGCAGCGGCTTTCTCTTGAGAAGCTGGTGCGGCGGGATATGCCTCCCGTCTTTTTGTGGCACACCCGGGAGGATGCGTCCGTGCCCTGCCGCAACAGCCTGGTGCTGGCCCATGCCCTGGACGAAGCGGGTGTGGATCTTACCCTGCACCTGTACCGCCGGGGAAAGCACGGCCTGTCCACGGCGGATCAAATGTCCTATCCCGTCTACGACCTGCCCCAGACAAGCTGGGATGTTCCCGGCTGGCTGGACACCTGCCTGCAATATTTAAAAGAGATCGGTTTCGCAATTACCGACAAAGAGGTACAAGCATGAACAGAATTTTATTTGTCGGAGAGCATCCGAAGATCTATGATGTCCGCTGGCATACCCATGAGCATTGGGAGCTGGTCTACTGCACCGGCGGCAAGGGCGCGTTCCGGTTTGAGAACGGCACCGTGATGAACTACCAGGCCGGCGAGATCGTGGCGATTCCGCCCCGGGAGGTCCACGCCAATACCAGCACGGAGGGCTTTACCAATATCCATATCACCATGGAGGAGCCCTATTTCCCCTATAAGTCGGCCTTCCGTGTGGCGGATGATGAGGAGGGGAATGTGAAGATGGCATTCCTCCAGGCCAAGTATTACTATATGGGTGATATCAAGAATTCGGATCTGGTTCTTGCGGCGCTGGGTGATCTGATCGTCAGCTACATGATCGTTTGCCGCAGCAATACGGAGTTTTCTGAGCCGGTGGAAAAGATCCGGGCCAGCATCCGAAGGAATTATTCCCGGCCGGACTATGCACTGGACGATGTGATGCACAGCATGCCCTTCCATTATGATTACCTGCGCAAGCTTTTCAAGAAGGAAGTGGGCGTTTCTCCCCTGGAATATTTGACCACGCTGCGGATGAAGAGTGCTGAGACCCTGCTGACCGCCATGTGGACCAATGATTACACCATCACCCAGATCGCCCAGATGTGCGGCTTTGTGGACGCGCTGTATTTCTCCCGCGTCTTTAAAAAATACTACGGCTGTTCGCCCACCAGCTTCGCGAAAAAGCGCAATGGGAATCTCCGTGCCGACCCGGGCAGGGAGGAGCTTCCCGAGGGAAATGAGACAGCAGAATAAGCGGAAACGGATTTTCGACACGTCGGAAATCCGTTTTTTTGAAATATGTCCGTTTTGTGAATAATGAGTTATGGATATGATATGGAGTTCAGCAATCTGCTGATATATAATCATTGGAGATATTCTAAATTGGTGAATTTTACTGATGAGCAGGGAGGGGCTATGAAAATATGCATTCGCGCCCACGATCTGGGCGTAAAGGGAACGGAGCAGATCCTGAAGAGGATCCACGCCCTGGGCATTGACGGCGTTCAGATGGTCTGTTATAAGGCCTATGACGATATTCCCTACGTGAGCGGAGCCATTACGGAAGAGAAGGCGGAGCAGATCGGCCAGGCTTTCAGCGAAGCCGGAGCGATGATCCCCCTGGTGGGTGCCTACTTCAATCCGGTCCATTCCGACCGGGAGAAGGCCGCGCGGTGTGTGAAGGTCTTTGAAGATTACCTCCGCATGGCAAAGCGCATGGGCTGCAATACCGTCGGCTCGGAGACCGGCTCCTATAACGATGACAAGTGGACCTATCATCCTCAAAACCGTACCGATGAAGCGCTGCAGGCTGTGGCCGATACCTTTTCTCATCTGTGCGATGTGGCGCAGGAGCATGGCACCACGGTAGCCATGGAGGGCGCTGCGGGCCATGTCTGCTGGAATGTTGAGGCCCTGGCCAAGGCACGAAAGCTGATCGGAAAGCCCACTAAAGTCATTTTCGACCTGTTTAACTACCTGGACGAAACCAACGGTGCGGATTACCTGGACATTCTGGACCAGGGCCTGAGCACCTTTGCCGGAGAGATCCTGCTGTTCCATATGAAGGACTGCTGCTTCGTCAGCGGAGAAAAGCCCAGACAGGTGCCCTTCGGAACCGGCGAAATGGATCTGAAGGCCATCCTCGGACGGATCAAAGCCTACGATGAAAACGCTGTGCTGACATTGGAGGGCACCACCGGCGAGGATATTGCTTACGCTGTTCAAAAAATAAATACTATATGGGAGAGTGTTTAACATGAATTTTGATGTTCGCTATGCAAATCACCCTGAAGATTCCAAGCATTACGACACCACGGAGCTTCGCAAGCACTACCACATCAGCGGCCTGTTTGTGGCTGACGAGATCAACCTGACCTATTCCCATCAGGACCGTATCATCGCCGGCGGCATCATGCCCGTTGAGAAGGATCTGGTGCTGGAGAGCTGCAAGGAGCTGGCTGCTCCTTACTTCCTGGCCCGCCGTGAGCTGGGCGCCATCAACATCGGCGGCGACGGCATCGTGATCCTCGACGGTGTGGAGTATCCCCTGAACCACCGTGACGGCATCTACGTCGGCATGGGCACCAAGGAACTGATCTTCAAGTCCGTGGACAAGGCCAACCCCGCTAAGTTCTACATCAATTCCTGCCCCGCCCACCGTACCTGCCCCACTGTCCATATTCCCATGGACAAGGCCCGCTACAATCACCTGGGCGCTCAGGAGACCGTTAACGAGCGTATCCTGCGCCAGTACATCCATCCCGCTGTCTGCGAGAGCTGCCAGCTGAGCATGGGCATGACCGCCCTGCTGCCCGGCAACGTATGGAACACCATGCCCAGCCACACCCACGAGCGCCGCATGGAGGTCTATATGTACTTCGAGGTCGCTCCCGACCAGTGTGTATTCCACATGATGGGCCAGGGCAAGGAGACCCGCCACGTCGTGATGCACAATGAAGAGGCTGTTATTTCTCCCAGCTGGTCCATCCATTCCGGCGTTGGCACCGCGAACTACACCTTCATCTGGGGTATGTGCGGCGAGAACCAGGATTTCGACGATATGGACGGAATCCCCACCGCTGAGCTGCTGTAATTCCAATGTTCACCATTCGGGTAACGCCGGCGGATGACCTTCAAAAGGTATTCGACAGCGCTCCGGAAAACGCGTTGATCATCCTGGGGGAAGGGGAGTACCGGCAGAAAACGGTGCTCCGCACCAGGGGCCTGACCCTGCGCGGCGCAGGAGCGGACCGCACCAGGCTTGTCTATGATGACCACGCCCGGAAGCGTGACCGGTTTGGGGCGGAATACAATACATTCCGGACCTACACCCTGGCGGTCTGTGCCGACGGCGTGACGCTGCGGGACCTGACGGTGGAAAATGACGCCCTGGAACCGGAAAGCAAGGGCCAGGAGGTAGCGCTGAGTGTTGTGGCGGACGGTTTTCTCATGGAAAACTGTACCCTCCGCTCCACACAGGACACCCTCTTCCTGGGGCCCCTGCCATCGGACCTGATCGGGCGCTATGAAGGCTTCCTGACGGATGAGCTTCGCCGCTGCGGAGCGCTGCGGCAGGAATTCCGAAGCTGCCTGATCGAAGGAACCGTGGATTTCATCTTCGGCTGCGGCGATGCCCGGTTCACCGGCTGCGAGATCCGCTCCCTCCGGGACGCGCGGAAGCTGGGATATGTGGCGGCACCGGCCCACGAATACCGGCAGCAATCAGGTTTTCTCTTCCGTGATTGCCGTTTCACCTGCGCAAGCGGTGTGGGCCCCGGAAGCGTTTATCTGGCAAGACCCTGGCGGGATCACGGTCTGGCTGTTTTTGAAGACTGTGTCTTCGGTCCACACATCGCCCCGGAGGGGTTCGACAAGTGGAATGACACCAGCCGGGACCAAACGGCCCGCTTTTACGAAACTCCGGCAGTCCCGGGACGGGTTCCCTGGATCAACCGAAACAAGCGATAAGGTTACTGTTTATGAATCGTCAAATCTCTTTCAGCCAGTACCGTGCCATCGATCTTACTATTTTGAGCGTGGTGCTGGTGGTGTGCCAGTATATGATCCATCTGGCGACTTCCTCCTGGTTCCCGGAGCAGCTGTATGTGGTTTCTCCGGTGGCCGGCGTGACAGCACTGGTGGCAATGCGCTGGAGCGCCTGGGCAGCCATTCCGGCTGCGCTGGGCGGCGTGGTCTACGCGGCAATCTCCGGCGGAACGCTCCATCAGGTAGTGATCTATGCCGTTGGCAATCTCGCAGCCTTGCTGGCGCTTATCATGTTTAAGCTCTATGGCAAGGAACGCATCCGCGGAAGCAGCTTCCTGGCTGTCGTGTATGCGATCGCAGTGCAGCTGCTGATGCAGCTGGGACGGGCCCTTGTGGCGTTCCTGTTCGGATATCCCGCTGCAGTATGCTTTGGCTTTATTACGACGGATGTCCTGTCGATCCTGTTCACAGCATTCATCATCTGGACAGTCCGTCGAATAGAGGGTCTTTTCGAAGACCAAAAAAACTATTTGCTCCGTATTCAAAGAGAGCAACAAGTTGAAAGGGGAGAACAGTTTTGAAAAAAACCTTGGCGGGGGACTTTTTGGTCTACGATGAGTCCTCAAAAACCTACCGGACGAATCCAGAGCAGTTGGTTCGGGATGATGTTGAAAAGCACTACTGGAAGCATGTTGTCCGGACAGTGCTGAAAGACTGGCGTCTTTACATCATGCTGATCCCGATGATCCTGGTGTTCCTGTTCTGGAGATACTTCCCGATGTATGAATTGCTTGGCTGTTTTAAGGTTTCCGATGAAGTGAAGCCTGTGGCTGACCAGTTCTTCTCCGGTTTCTCCTATTTTAAGCGTCTGCTGTTCAGCGGTGACGGCCTGTCCACCGAATTCTGGAGAGCACTGCGCAACACCTTCCTGCTGAGCTTCTACGGTTTGATCTTCGGTTTCCCCGTTCCGATCATCCTTGCTCTTTTCTTCAACGAGATCAAGTCCAACATCCTGCGTTCTGTTTACCAGGTGCTGACTTATCTGCCTAAGTTCATCTCCACCGTCGTTATGACCTCTCTGGTCACGATGCTTGTCAAGCAGGGCTCCCTGACCTCCAACATGGGTATCCTGTCCCAGGCTCTTTACAGCATCGGCGCCGTCTCTGAAGAGGTGGCCAACGCCGGCCTGCTGAACAACCCCAGCTTCTTCCGCGCTATTTACCAGATCAGCGGCATCTGGGAGACCGCCGGCTATGACAGCATCGTGTTCTTCGCTGCCATCATCGCCA
>CAZHEG010000072.1:0-5866 GCA_964531435.1 uncultured Oscillospiraceae bacterium
TCCGCCATGGGCATCGGCGCCCTGCTGCTGGACGGCATCGGTGATACCATCCGTGTATCCCTGACGGATGATCCTGTGGAGGAGGTCTATGCCGCCCGGGATATTCTGAAGGCTGCCGGACTTCGCCAGGACGGCGTGAACATCATATCCTGCCCCACCTGCGGCAGGACACAGATCGACCTGATCGGTCTGGTCAACCAGGTTGATCAGGCCCTGAAAAACTGTGAAAAGCCCATTACTGTCGCGGTCATGGGCTGTATTGTCAACGGTCCCGGCGAAGCCCGGGAGGCTGACATCGGCATTGCCGGCGGCGACGGCTTTGGCATGATCTTTGAAAAGGGCGTCCAGGTGGACAAGCTTCCTTATGATCAGCTGCTTCCGGCTCTGCTGGAGCGTATAGAAAAACTTTGACCGGAGGGGCCCGGCGGCCCCTGCGTGTTCATTTGCTTTCCACGAGGTACATATGAAGCAGCAAGTGTATTTTTTGAATATGTTCCCCGATTATGAGCCGCCTGAGGAGCTGAGAGCAGCCCTTTCTCAGGCGGCTATCGCTGCTGCGGATATTGATCCACAGCGCGGACGTGTGGATGTAGCTATCCACAGCCCCCGGTATATTCCTTCCCGGCTGCTGCGTCAGATCGAAATGGATATTCAGAACTGCTACGGCCTGAACGCCCTGTCCATCACCGCCACCCATCCTGCCGGGGAGCTGCCCAAAATCGAGCAGGAGGAGCTGCGGGATCTGTTTGTGGAGCAAAATTCCATGGCCCGCGCATCCCTTGCAGGGGCGAGGTGGGAATGGGAAGGGGAGAAGCTCACCGTTCGTCTGGCAGCCAACGGTAAAGCGGAGCTCCTGGAGGCTGTTCCCAGCGTCCGGCGGCAGCTCCAGGAGCGTTTCGCAACTCCCGTGACCATCGAGATCGAAGCGGGAAATGCCCTTTCCGGTGACGCGCTGCGCTCCGCTATGGAGCAGATGCGCAGCCAAACCATGACCCAGATTCCCGTTTCCCATGGGCCTGAAAAGAAGAAGGAGCCCCAGCCCCAGCAGAGCGAAGCATTCTTCGGCAAACCCTTCCGCGGCCCCATTACTCCCATGAAGGATCTGAATCTGGACATGGGCAGTGTGGCGGTGGAGGGCCGTGTTTTCGCGGTGGAGCACAAGGAGCTGAAAAAGCGCAATGCATGGGTCATCAGCTTTGATATGACTGATAATTACGGCTCCGTCCGTATCAACCGCTTTATGGAGGCCAATGAAGCCAAGCCCATCCTTGACAATGTGAAGGTGGGCAAGGTTTTAAAGGTACAGGGCAAGCTGGAGCTGAATCGCTACGATAATGAGCTGGTCCTGAAGCCCTTTGCCATGATGCCCGGCTCCATGCCGAAGCGGCAGGATACTGCCCAGGGAATGAAGCGTGTGGAGCTGCACCTGCATACCACCATGTCCAACATGGATGCCCTGACACCCACGGGAGCGGCTGTCAAGCAGGCTGCTGCCTGGGGCCACAAGGCCATTGCCATCACGGACCACGGCTGCTGCCAGTCCTTTACCGACGCGCTGCATACGGTGGAGGACTGGAAGGGTCCTCCCAAGGTTGCCGGCACCGACGAGACCATCAAGATCCTCTACGGCTGCGAGGGCTACTACGTCAATGACGTGGATGACCGGATCGTGGTCCACGGAGAGAAGGATATTTCCTTCCATGAGGAATACGTGGCCTTCGACCTGGAGACCACCGGCCTCAGCTCTGTCAATGACGAGATCATCGAGATCGGTGCCATCCGGATGAAGGATGGCGTGGAGGTCGCCCGGTTCCAGACCTTTGTTGACCCGGGCCGCAAGCTGGAAAAGAAGATCATTGATCTGACCGGCATCACCGACGATATGCTGGTGGGCGCTCCGAAAATTGACGAGGTTTTGCCCAAATTCCTGGAATTTGCAGGGGACCGGGTACTGGTTGCCCACAATTCGGATTTTGATACCGGATTTGTCCGGGCAGCCTGCAAAAAGCTGGGTTATGAATACAATTTTACCGCGGCAGATACCCTGATTCTTTCTCAGAACCTGCTGCCGAACCTGAATAAATTCAAGCTGAATATCGTGTCCAACGCCCTGAGCCTGCCGGACTTTACCCACCACCGGGCGGCAGATGACGCGGTGACCTGCGGACTGATCTTCCACCGCCTGGCATCCAAGCTGGAGGAAGAGCACGATATCCATACGCTGCAGGCGGTGAACCCCGCCATGACCAAGCTGCGCAGCAAGGGCCGCATCGGTGACCGCCATGCCCGCCATATTATCCTGTTTGCCAAGAACCAGCAGGGCCTGCGCAATCTTTACCACCTGATCTCCGACGCCAACCTGAAATATTTCAAGCGAGTGCCCCGGATCCCCAAGTCGGAGCTGATGGCACTGCGGGAGGGTCTGATCATCGGCTCTGCCTGCGAGGCCGGTGAGCTGTTCCAGGCGATGCTGGATAAGAAGAGTGATGATGAGCTGCGGCGCATTGCCTCTTTCTACGATTTCCTGGAGATCCAGCCCCTGGCGAATAACCGCTTCATGCTGGCAAATGAAAAATACGAGGCCAAGACCGACGAGGATCTGCGGGAGTACAACCGCAAGATCGTCCGCCTGGGCGAGGAGCTGGGTAAGCCCGTTGTGGCCACCGGCGACGTCCATTTCCTGAACCCGGAGGATGAGATCTTCCGCCATATTCTGCTGGCTACCAAGGGCTTTGACGATGCGGACAAGGATATGCCCCTGTATTTCCGCACCACGGACGATATGCTGGAGGAATTTTCCTACCTGGGTGAGGAGAAGGCCTACGAGGTCGTTGTCACCAATACTAATTTGATCGCCGATATGTGCGAGACCCTTCGCCCGGTGCCCCACAACCTTTTTGCCCCCAAGATCGAAAACTCCGTGGAGGATCTGAAGAGTCTGGTTTACGGCAAGCTGCACCGTCTTTACGGCGAAAATCCGCCGGAATCCTTTGTAAAGCGTGTGGAAACGGAGCTGCATGATATCATCTCCTGCCACTACGATGTGATCTATATGTCCGCCCAGAAGCTGGTGCAGAACTCTCTGGAGCATGGATACCTTGTGGGCTCCCGTGGCTCCGTCGGTTCCAGCATCGTTGCCTATATGTCCGGCATTACGGAGGTCAATTCCTTCCCGCCCCATTACCGCTGCCCCAATGAAAAGTGCAAGCACACCATTCTGGATGTGCCAAAGGGCTATAACTGCGGCGCGGACCTGCCGGACGCGGCTTGTCCGAAATGCGGCACCCGGATGGAAAAGGACGGCTTCAACATCCCCTTCGAAACCTTCCTTGGCTTCGGCGGCGACAAGGTGCCGGATATCGACCTGAATTTCTCCGGCGAGTACCAGGCAAATGCCCATGCCTACTGCGTGGAAATGTTCGGACGGAGCCATGTGTTCCGTGCCGGTACCATCGGTACCGTGGCGGAAAAGACTGCCTTCGGTTATGTGAAGAAGTACCTGCAGGAGCGGGGCAAGACTGCCGCCAAGGCGGAGGAGGCCCGGCTTGCCGCGGGCTGCGTCGGCGTGCGCCGCACCACAGGCCAGCACCCCGGCGGCCTGGTGGTCATCCCCCAGGAAAATGAGATCTGGGATTTCTGCCCGGTGCAGCATCCGGCGGATGACCCCAACAGCGACCAGATCACCACCCATTTTGAATACCACTCCATGGAGGAAAACCTGCTGAAGCTGGATATGCTGGGCCATGATGACCCCACCATGATCCGTATGATGGAGGATATGACCGGGGTGGATGCCAAGACCATCCCCCTGGATGACAAGGCGACCATGTCTATTTTCACCTCCTCCAAGGTGCTGGGCTATGAAAATGACCCGCTGCTGGGCCCCACCGGCGCTGTTGCGGTGCCGGAGTTCAATACCCGCTTCACCAGAGGCGTTCTGCTGGATACCATGCCGGAAAAGTTTGATTTCCTGGTGCGGATCTCCGGATATACCCATGGTACCGACGTGTGGCTGGGCAACGCCCGGGATCTGATCACCTCGAAAACCGCAACCGTGGACGGCACCATCGGCTGCCGTGACGATATTATGATCTACCTGATCTCCTGCGGCATGCCGGAGAAGCGGGCCTTCAAGATCATGGAGTCCGTCCGTAAGGGCAAGGGCCTGCCCCCGGGAGCGGAGGAGGAGATGGTTGCCGCCGGCGTGCCGGACTGGTACATCGGCTCCTGTAAGAAGATCAAGTACCTGTTCCCCAAGGCCCACGCCGTGGCATACGTTATGATGGCGTTCCGCATCGCCTGGTTCAAGGTGTACCACCCGCTGGCATTCTACTCGGCATATTTCTACCGCCGCAGCCAGAAGGGCGGCTTTGATGCCGTGCTGATGACCCAGGGCATGGAGGCCATCAAGGCCAACATCGATGCCATCGACAACAATGAGGAGGCTACCGCCAAGGACGAGGACCTGCTGACGACCATGGAGGTTGTGTACGAGTTCTACCTGCGGGGTCTGGAATTTGCCCCCATCGATATTTACGAGAGCCACGCCACCAAATTCCTGATCAAGGACGGCAAGCTGCTGCCTCCCTTCGTGGCCATTTCCGGTCTGGGCGAAAGTGCCGCCTGGGACATCATGGAGGGCAGAAAGGGAAAGGAGTTCCTGTCCATCGAGGAATTTTCTGCCGCCTGCCCCAAGGTCAGTAAGACCCATATCCAGATGCTGAAGGAGGCCGGGGCCTTCGGTCAGCTTCCGGATACCAGTCAGGTCAGCTTTTTCTGATCTTCTCCGGGACACTTGTTTTACAGGTGTCCCGGTTTTTCTTGCATCTGTAAAGGAATTGTGCTATAATCAAATATCAGAATAAATTAGGAGTGATCTTATGCAGGAAACCGAAAAGCAGTATCACATTCAGTGCGCTGAGGGCGATGTGGGCCGCTATGTTCTTCTGCCCGGCGATCCGGGCCGCTGTGAGGCCATCGCGAAGCACTTTGATAATCCGGTTCATATTGGCATGAACCGGGAGTACAATATCTGGACCGGCTATCTGCTGGGAGAGAAGGTGAGCGTCTGCTCCACCGGCATCGGCGGCCCCTCCGCCTCCATTGCCATGGAGGAGCTGGTAAACATCGGCGCGGACACCTTCATTCGGGTAGGCACCTGCGGCGGCATCGCTCTGGATGTGCTCCCCGGTGATGTTGTGGTTGCCACCGGCGCGGTTCGCTTTGAGCATACCTCCATGGAATATGCCCCCATCGAATTCCCGGCAGTATCTGATTTTGATATCGCCATGGCCCTGAAGACCGCAGGCGAGGAGCTGGGATACCGCATCCATACCGGCGTTGTCCAGTGCAAGGATTCCTTCTACGGCCAGCACAGCCCCCAGAAGAGCCCGGTCTACTATGAGCTGGAGCAAAAGTGGGAGAGCTGGAAGCGCCTGGGCGTGAAGGCCAGTGAGATGGAGTCTGCCGCGCTTTATGTTGTGGCGGCGGCACTGGGTGTCCGCTGCGGCAGTTGCTTCCACGTTGTCTGGAACCAGGAGCGGGAGAAGGCAGGCATGTTCATGCCCATGACGGAGGACACCTCCGGCGCCATCAGGGTGGGCATTGAGGCCATTAAGAAGCTGATCGAGGCAGACCGCAAGGGTTAAAATGATCCGGGGCCGGGGGATTTTCCGGCCCCAGAATTTTGAAAATATTTAAAATCAGGGGTTGACAAACGGCGAAGGATGTAGTATTATATCCAAGCTGTCACGAAGCAGCCCACATGGAGCAGTATCGAAGTGGTCATAACGGGCACGACTGGAAATCGTGTGTACCCCAAAAGGGTACCGAGGGTTCAAATCCCTCCTGCTCCGCCAGAAAAAAA
>CAZHEG010000073.1:0-5770 GCA_964531435.1 uncultured Oscillospiraceae bacterium
GGGCCTCGCAATGACGTGCATATTATTGGCGTGCCGCGTTGCGGCGCTCGGCGGCAGCAAGCCGCCGCCCTACGGTATTCATTTAAAAGAGGGCGACAAACTGAAATTCAAAGCCCATAAAAAAGTGCGCGTTTTACACGCGCACTTTTACACTTCCTTATACATGGCGGCGGCATCGTCCTTGCGGACGGTCTCGGCGATCTGGGTGACCTCCACAGCCACGGTGCGGGGGCCCATGGTGATCTCGATCCGGTCACCGAGCTTCACCTCATAGCTGGCCTTTACCACACGGCCGTTGACGCTGATGCGGCCGTTGTCGCAGGCTTCATTGGCCACGGTGCGGCGCTTGATCAGGCGGGATACCTTCAGATATTTGTCCAGGCGCATTACTTTTCTCCTACAATGTCTTTCAGTGCCTTGCTGGGCTTGAACGCGGGCACACGGGTGGCGGGAATTTCGATGGCTTCCCGGGTGGCGGGATTGCGGCCCACTCTGGCATCCCGGTCCTTTACCTCAAAAATACCGAAGCCGGACAGCTGCACCTTGCGGCCATGCGCCAGCTCCTGAGTGATGACGTCGATGGCGGCGTTGAGGACACGCTCGGCGTCTTTTTTGCTGACGCCGGAGTGCTCGGATGCTGCGGCGATCAGGTCGGTCTTGTTCATACTTTTCTCCTCTTTCCGGTTGATTTCGGGGTTAAGAATATCATAAACCGATGTAAAAAGCAAGAAATAATCAACAAATAAGGAAAAATTAAGAAATGGCCGGGCAGCTTGCCCGGCCATCCTCATTTGCTTACTGCAGGCCCTGCTCGTAAGCCTCGATCATCTTCTTGACCATCTGGCCGCCGACGGAGCCGGCCTCGCGGGAGGTCAGGTGACCGTTGTAACCGTTGGTCAGGTTGACGCCGACCTCAGATGCAGCCTGCATCTTGAACTTGTCCATGGCTTCCTTTGCAGCGGGGACATTGATCTGGTTGTTGCTCTTCATAATCGCTCTCTCCTTTAGTCGATTTTGGGAAAGCAAAAGAGGCTTTCCCGAAGGAAATCGACTTTTGTTTCCGCAAACATAGCTTTGCCAAAATCAACTTTCATATGCCTGTACTTTTTCGGCAATTGGAGCAAATTATGGAATTGTCACTGGTTTTTTTCGCAGGCCCGGACGAAAGCATGAAGAATCTGCTTCTGCTCCGGCGTCCGCATATGCTCCGGGTGCCACTGGACGCCCAGGAAGAAGGGATGTCCGGGCAGCTCCACCGCCTCCACCAGTCCGTCAGGGCTGACGGCACTGACCACCAATCCGCCGCCCACCCGGTCGACAGCCTGATGATGGAGGGTATTGACGGAGATCTCCTCCTGCCCGAGGATGCTGTGCAGCAGCGTTCCGCCGGTGACGGTGACGCTGTGAACGCCCTCTTTCAGGAGCTTGTGCTCCCTGTGGTTGATCTTCTGGATGGCCTTGATATCCTGGTGCAGGGTGCCGCCCCGGAACACATTGATCATCTGCATCCCCCGGCACACGCCCAGAATGGGCTTCCCGGTGGGGAGGAACGCAGTCAGCAGGGCGGGGTCCAGCTCATCCCGCAGGGGGTTCTGCTGGCCGCAGTCAGGGCTCTTTTCCTGACCGTAGAGGGAGGGCAGGATATCGTCGCCGCCGGGGAGCAGAAGGCCGTCACAGGCGGCGGCGTCATCCAGCTCTTCGGGGCCGATCCACCGCACCTCGGCGCCGGCCTGACGCAGGGCGGTCACGAATTGGCGGCCCATGACTCTGCGCAGCAGTCCGGGGCCCAGCTTGGGAATTGCAATCACTGGTCTCATTGATCTTCTCCATGTAAATATTTGTATATAGTATACCAAAAGTGCAGAAAGAAGTCAATGCCGGTTGCAATTGTGAACAAATTGTGATAAAATCAACGGGACAAAATCGACAGGATGTGACATTATGAAAATTGCCACCCGCGAGATGCCCTATGAAGAGGTCATGGCGCTGCCCAGACCCAAGCACAAGGACCCGATGATGCCCAGCCGCCTGCTGGCAACGGTGGTTCGCGTTGCCTCGCTGCCTACCCTTTGGAAGACCAAATTCTCATACACCACTGAGCGGATGGAGCTGGTGGGCGACCAGCCCTGCCTGATCCTTATGAACCACTCCAGCTTTACCGATATGAAGCTGGCTTATGCGATCTTTTATCCCAAGCGTTTTGGCATCGTTACCTCCGTGGACGCCATTTCCGGCATCCTGGGCAAGCTGATGCGCTGGCTGGGCTGCACCCCCACCCACAAATATATCACGGACCTGACGCTGATTCGGGATCTGGAATATATGCTGAAAAAGAATAAGACCAGCGTCCTGATGTACCCCGAGGCGGGCTACAGCTTCGACGGCACCGCCACCACGCTGCCCCGAAAGATGGGCGTTCTGATGAAGAAGCTGGGCGTTCCGGTGGTGACCGTCATCACCCAGGGCGCGTTCCACCGGGATCCGCTGTACAATATGCTGCAGCTGCGCAAGGTGCAGGTCAGTGCCCACGTCAAGTGTATCGCCACCGCGGAGGAGGTCCGGGAAAAGTCCGTGGCGGAGCTGGATGCACTGCTGGATGAAAGCTTCTCCTTTGACAATTTCGCCTGGCAGCGGGACAACAAGGTGTCCGTACCGGAGCCCTTCCGTGCCGACGGCCTGCACCGCATCCTCTATAAGTGCCCCCACTGCGGCACTGAGGGGGAGATGGAAGGCAAGGGCACGTCCATTACCTGCCACCACTGCGCAAAGCAGTGGGAGATGGACGAATACGGTCAGCTCCACGCCCAGGAGGGAGAAACGGAATATCCCCACATCCCGGACTGGTATGCCTGGGAGCGACAGTGCGTCCGGCAGGAGCTGGAAAGCGGCACCTACGCCCTGGATATCCCGGTGGATATTGCCCTGCAGGTGGATATGAAGGGCGTGTACACCGTGGGCGAAGGCCGGCTGACCCATGGGGCAGAGGGCTTCCACCTGACCGGTGCCGGCGGCAAGCTGGATTACACCCAGGGCCCCGTGGCCTCCCATACCCTCTATGCCGACTACTATTGGTATGAAATGGGCGACGTCATCGGAATCGGCAACAACGACGTGTCCTACTTCTGCTTCCCCAAGGATAATGTCCCCGTCAGCAAGGTCCGCCTTGCCACCGAGGAGCTGTACAAGATGAAGAAGATCCGCCGGGTCAAGACCGCGGGGTAACGTCACTTGGGGATGGTGATGGTCAGCACGATCTGACTGTCGGTTTCCCGCCGCTCCGACACGGCGCTGATGCCCGAAAGCCGGATGCGCTGCAGCGACTGATCCAAATTACTGAAAAAGGCACCCAGGTTCACCCGGGCCGGGGTGCCGTTTTTCTTTTCCAGCAGCTCGCTGATGTACTTTTCCGTCCGGGCCACGCTCATGCCCAGACGGGCGATGACGGCGATAGCCGCCATCTTCTCCGGTTCGGAGCGCAGCTTCAGCAGCGCCCGGCCATGGCGCTCCGTCAGTCCGTGCTGCCGCAGGGCGGCCAGCACCTGGGGCGAGTGCTTCAAAAGCCGCAGCTTGTTGGCGATGGCGCTCTGGCTCTTCCCCAGCATCCGGGCGGCCTGCTCCTGGCTCAGGCCGCACAGCTCCATCATTTTCGCGATGCCCTGGGCCTCCTCGATGAAGTCCAGGTCCTGGCGCTGGAGATTTTCGATCATGGCGGCCATGCCGGATTCCTGATCGTCCATGGTCATGACGATGCAGGGAATCTCCGTCAGCCCTGCCATCTGGGCGGCCCGCAGCCGCCGCTCCCCGGCGATCAGCTCGTACCCGGCACCCACCCGGCGCACGGACAGGGGCTGCAGGATGCCGTGGCGCCGGATGGATTCTGCCAGCTCCGAGAGGGCCTCCTCGCTGAATATTTTTCGGGGCTGGGCGGGATTGGGCCGAATGGCCCGGGCCGGCAGGAAAACCACCCGTCCGGTCTCCATATAGGTTCTCAGTTTTTGACACTGCATGTCCATTCCTCCTTCTGTTTCTACATTGTACTTTCCGGGAAATGGGAAACCACACGAAACAAAGGAAAGGGATCATGAAATTACTGCTTTTTTTAACGGAGTTTTCAGGAATTGTTCAGTTACAAGGAGTATAATTCATCTCGGTAACTGTGAAAGGGGGATGCCGGGTGGCTGACTACATTTTCAAACGCGCGGAGCAGAAGTATCTGCTGGATGCGGCCCAGACGGCAGCGTTCCTCCGGGCGATGGAAGAAAATATGGAGCCGGACCGCTATGCCACCAGCTCCATCCGGAATATCTACTATGATACCCCGGACTACCGCCTGATCCGCCGCTCTCTGGAAAAGCCCAATTACAAGGAGAAGCTGCGGCTTCGTGCCTACGGCCCGGTTTCCGGCTCCGGCAAGGTTTTTCTGGAAATGAAAAAGAAATACGACGGCATCGTATACAAGCGGCGCATCTCCCTGCGGGAGGCTGACGCGGTGCGGTATATGGAGGATCCCAGCCGGAAGTTGGGTGACACCCAGATCGGCCGGGAGATCGACTATTTCAAGAGCTTCTACGGCGAGCTGTTCCCGGCGGTGTTTCTCAGCTATGAGCGCCACTCCTGGCGCAGCGGCGACGGCACATTGCGGATCACCATGGACGAGGATATCCGCTACCGCGTGGAGGATGTGGACCTGAAAAAGCCGGTTTGGGGCGAGCAGCTGCTTCAGCCCGGTCAGACCCTGGTGGAGATCAAGGCCCACGGCGCTATGCCGCTGTGGCTGGTTCGGGTGCTGAACCAAAACGGGATCCGCCAAATTTCCTTCTCCAAATACGGCACTGCCTACCGGCGGCTGCTGAAGGAACATAAAATTACGTGCAGAGGTATTAGCTATGTTTGATTCTACTTTCGTTGGAATGTTTGACTCCACCGGCCTGACCCTGGGCAATCTCCTGGTGTCCATTGGGGCGGCTCTGATCATCGGCCTGGTCATCGCGGCGATCTATCAGTTCAGAACGCCCTGCAGCAAGAGCTTTCTGGTGACCCTTGCATCCCTGCCGGCCATCGTTGCTGTGGTCATCATGATGGTGGGCGGCAACATCGGCACCGGCGTTGCCGTGGCGGGCACCTTCTCTCTGGTGCGCTTCCGCTCCATGCCGGGCACTGCCAAGGAGATCTGCGCGGTGTTCCTTGCCATGGCGGTGGGCCTTGCCTGCGGCATGGGCTATCCCATTGTGGGCGTGATCCTGGCGTTGATGGTGAGCCTGTTCAATGTGGTGCTGAGCCTGGTGAATTTCGGCGCCGGCGGAAATTCCGAGCTGCGAAAGAACCTTCGGATCACCCTGCCGGAGGATCTGGATTACAGCACGATCTTTGACGACATCCTGGCCCGGTACACCACCTCCCACAAGCTGGTGACGGTGAAGACCACCAATCTGGGCAGCCTGAACAAGCTGACCTACGAGATCACCCTGAAGAAGGCGGGCACGGAGAAGGATATGATCGATGAGCTGCGCTGCCGCAACGGCAATCTGGAGATCAGCATTTCCACCATGGAGATGAATTTGAGAGATCTCTGATTCTTTGAATCGGATATTGTGAAAGGGCGCGTGTAAAACGCGCCCTTTCACGTCATTGCCACGTCGGGCATTCGCCATCCTTGCAATGACGTGTTTTTTAGCGCGGCAGCGCCCGTGGCCCCCGCTTTTAAGAGGGGGCTGTCAAATTGCCGATATTAGGCAATTTGACTGGGGGAGTTCGAATAAATCTGCGTTTT